>JACQAE010000048.1 GCA_016195095.1 Pseudomonadota bacterium | reverse complement strand
CGCGGAGGTGAAGCGCGCGGTGAAGGACCTCGGCGCGAAGGGCGCTCTCGTCTACACCAGCATCGCCGGCGAGCCGCTCGACCAGAAGAAATTCGATCCGTTCTTTGCGGCGTTGGCCGAGCTCGATCTGCCGGTGTGGCTGCATCCGGTGCGCACAGCGGCGATGCCGGATTATCCGTCCGAGCAGAAGTCGCGCTTCGAGATGTGGTGGTGCTTCGGCTGGCCCTATGACACCTCGGTCGCCATGGCGCGGCTGGTCTTTTGCGGCCTGTTCGATCGCCATCCCGGCATCAAGATCATCACGCATCATTGCGGCGGCATGATTCCATTTTTCGACGGCCGCGTCGGGGCGGGCATGGCGGTTCTTGGCGCGCGCACGACGGACGAGGATTATTCGGCGGTGCTGCCGGCGCTCAAGCGCCCGCATCTCGATTACTTCCGCGATTTCTACGCCGACACGGCGATGTTCGGCGGCCAATATGGGGTGCCGTGCGGGCTGGCGTTTTTCGGCGCCGAGCGCATCGTCTTCGCCACCGACGCGCCGCTGGGGCCGATCGCGCCGACCATCGCGGCCGTCGACGCGCTCGAAGTCGATGCCGCCGGCCGCGCCAAGATCCGCCACGGCAACGCCGCGCGGCTTCTCAATATGCGTTTTGAATGAGCGGCTTGGCCTGGCCCGCCGCGCCCCGGGGCGGCGTTGGCGGTGGCTTCGGCCGGCGCCATGGCGGCCCTCGTTAACCCAGCGAATTCTTGCCGATTGCGATCGTGGCGGCGCGACAGGATCATATTGCCTGGTGTAGAATGCGACCATCGCGTGGCGGAACCGGGGCGCATGGCGCCTTGGTTCGAAGACGCTTTGGTTCCTGGCGGCGCGGCCCAAGGCGATGGGTGCCATCGCGTTGGAATAGTCGCCTCACCGCTAAGAATTATGACGGACCGATTTACGGCGACGTTCGGCTTCCAAATGTCGCGGTCGGGCCAACGGTAGAGTGGGGTTCCTTGTATCGGAGTACGCCTGTGTTGCGTGCCAGAAGGACGATCATTCGCGGCGGTTTGGCGACGCTTTATCGCAGCGGCGCGCATCGGCTGCTGCAGCCGCTGTTTGATGGCGTCGGCACCATCCTAGCACTGCATCACGTGCGCCCGCCGCGCGCGAGCGCGTTCGCGCCCAACCGGCTGCGAGAAATCACCCCGGAATTTCTCGACCAGGCGATCACGCAGCTGCGCCAGGCCGATGTTGATTTCGTCTCGCTTGACGAGATGCATCGCCGGCTGCGCGCGGCCGAATTCAAGCGGCATTTCGTCTGTCTGACCTTCGACGGCGGCTACCGCGACACCAAGCAATATGCCTATCCCATCCTGCGCCGCCACGACGTGCCGTGCGCGGTCTACGCGTCGCCGGCCTTGGTGCGGCGCGAGCGCTGCCTGTGGTGGGTTTTATTGGAGACGGTCATCGCCGGCGCGCAGTGGGTGGAGGTCGATCTCGGCGGCGGTCGGCGGCGGCTCGCCTGCCACAGCGTCGCGGAAAAAGAGCGCGCCTATGCGACGATTTGCGCGGCGTGGCGGAAACTGCCGGGCGAGGCCGACATCGACGCGGCGGCGCGGGCGCTTGTCGAGCGTTATGGCATCGACGCGGCGGCGCTGTGCGACGCGCACTGCATGACCTGGTGCGAGCTCGCCGAACTGTCGTTCGACGCGCGCGTGACCATCGGCGCGCACGCGCTCAACCATCGCGCCCTCGCCAGGCTGTCCGAGGAGGAGGCAAGGGCCGAGCTGCGCGAGGGTCGCGACATGATCCGCTCGCAGATCGGCAGCCCGGTCGATCACGTCGCCTATCCCGACGGCGATCGCGACGCCGCCGGCGCGCGCGAATTCCGCCTTGCCGCCGAACTCGGCTTCAAGACCGGCGTGACCACGCGTCCCGGGGTGGTGTTCGCCAAGCACGCGAACCATGTCACCGCGCTGCCGCGCGTCGCGGTCAATGGCGAGTACCAGGACATGCGCCATTTGCGCGTGCTCATGTCGGGCGTTGCCACCGCGCTGCGCAATGGCTTGCGCCGCGTTGACGCCGCCTGACGGCGCGCGCTCTGCGTCGCGTGCGTGTCACGGTGACGTGAACGTGGCGTGCGAGGCATGCATGGCGGAACGTCCGGCGGTGCGAATGCCCGCGCCGCGTGCGCGATCGCCCGCGAAAAGCCCGCAATCATTGTCGTTCGCGCGCGTGGTAAACGCGCGCTGACCGCGCAACGTCCAGTTAATCTTAACTTGCGGCATCATTGGCGGTTTTGCCGCGCCGCGCATACAGATAGCGCATGGGAATGGGCGAGAATTCGCGACCTGCGCGCCGGGCGCAATGGAAGCGACGCGTCGCGCGGAGCGTGGACCCGGTCGAGAGCGCGGAGAGAAAAACGTGACAAGCCCACAACGAATGGATGATTGCGATATTGCCGTGATCGGCGCCGGCCCCTATGGCCTGGCGGCCGCGGCGCATCTGCGCGCCGCCGGGCTTGCGACGCGCGTGTTCGGCGATCCGATGGGGTTCTGGCGCGACAACATGCCCAAGGGCATGCGCCTGCGCTCGAGCTGGCCGGCGTCGCATATCAGCGATCCGGCGCGCCGCTACTCGCTCGACGCCTACGCGCCCGAGCGCGGGATCGCGCGCGCCGACATGCTGCCGCTCGATGAGTTCGTGCGCTACGGCGAATGGTTCAAGGCCAAGGCGGTCGGCGAAGTCGACAGCCGCAAGGTGACGCGCATCGCGCCGACGCAGGACGGTTTCCGCCTGCTGGTCGATGACGGCATCGTCAACGCCCGCCGCGTCGTCATTGCCACCGGCCTCGCGCGCCAGGAATTCCGGCCGGCGCCGTTCGTGGGCCTGCCCGCCGAACTGGTCAGCCACGCCTGCGAACATGCCGACCTTGGCCGCTGGCGCGGCCGCCGCGTCGCCGTCATCGGCCGCGGGCAGAGCGCGTGTGAATCGGCGACCCTGCTCAGCGAGAATGGCGCCGAGGTCGATCTCGTCTGCCGCGGCGACATTCACTGGATCGGATCGCAAGACCCCAATTCCGTCGAGGTCGGCGACTGGTACTGGCGGCTGCATAAGTTTCTGGCGGCGCCTTCCGGCGTCGGCCCCTCGCCGATCGGCTGGGTCAACGAGGCGCCCGGATTCGTGCGCCACCTGCCGCTGCCGATCCGCGCGCGGCTCGCCAAGCTCAGCCTGCGGCCGGGCGCGACCGCCTGGCTCAAGCCGCGTTTCGGCGGCGTCAACGTCGTTTCCGGGCGCGCCATCCGCGCCGCCGGCATCGCCGAAGGGCGCGTGGCGGTGACGCTCGACGATGGCGTGCTCGCCTACGATCACGTGCTGCTGGCGACCGGCTATCGCATCGACGTGGCGACCATGGGGCTGTTCGCGCCGCCGGTGGTTGAGCGCATCGCGCGCATCGACGGCGCGCCGGCGCTGGGGCGCGGCTGCGAGTCCTCGCTGCCGGGTCTGCATTTCGTCGGCGCGAGCGCGGTCAAGAGCTACGGCGCGCTCATGCGCTTCGTCGCCGGCTGCGGCTATGCCGCGGGCGAGGTCACGCGCGCCGTCATGGCGGCGCGCACGCGCACGGCCGCCGCGCGCCCGCGCGCGCCGCGCAACACGTTTTCCGAACGGGCGCCGTCGACGACGCGGTGACGGTTGCCGCAGGCACGCGCGATGAACTTTCACGCACCCACCTTGTCCGCCCCCTTCCGCGCGCGATTGCACGGGCGTGCGCCCGGCGCGATCGTGCTTGGCGGCGCGCATGGCGGGCTCGCGATCACGCGCAGCCTCGGCCGCCACGGCATTCCGGTATGTTTCCTCACGCATGATCACCCGCTCGCCGGCTATTCGCGCTACGCGCGTCACAATCTGCGCTGGCAGGGCCCCGATCATCCCAACGCGCTCGGCGTGCTCATCGAGCTCGTGCGCGAGCATCAGCTGCACGGCTGGGTGCTGTTCGTCGGCGGCGACGCGGAGGTGCGTTTCGTCGCGCGTCACCACGACGAGCTCGCGCGCGTCTTGCGGCTGACGACGCCGCCGTGGAACGCCACGCGATACGCCTATGACAAGGCCCTCACCTATGAACGCGCGCGCGACATCGGCATCGGGTTTCCCTGGAGCCGCTATCCCACCGGCGTCGCGGAACTGGCCGATCTCGAATGCAGTTTTCCGCTCGTGCTCAAGCCGACGGTGCGCGAGCGCGTCAACGCGTTCACGCGCGCCAAGGCCTGGCGCGCCAATGACCGCGCCGAGTTGATCGCGCTCTACGAGCGCGCCGCGTCGATGGTCGGCGCCAGCGCCATCGTCCTCCAGGAACTCATTCCCGGCGGCGGCGCGCAGCAATATTCCTATGCGGCGGCCTGGCGCGACGGCGCGCCGATCGCCTCGCTCGTGGCGCGGCGCGCGCGGCAATATCCCGTCGATTTCGGCTTCACCAGCACCTATGTCGAGACCGTGACGCAGCCCGAGGTCGAGGAGGCCGCCGAGCGGTTTCTCAAGTCGATCGCCTATGACGGGCTGGTCGAGGTCGAGTTCAAGCAAGACAGCCGCGATGGCCGCTTCAAGATCCTCGACGTGAACGCGCGCGCCTGGACCTGGGCCGCGCTCGGCGCGCTTGCCGGCGTCGACCTGCCGCACCTCGCCTGGCGTCTTGCCATCGGCGAGGACGTGGCGCCGGCGCGTGGCGCGACCGGCGTCGCCTGGATGCATGTGGCGCGCGATCTCGTCGCCAGCACGCAGGAGATGGCGCGCGGCACGCTCGCGCCCGCCGCCTATGCGGCGTCGCTGCGCCGGCCGCTGGTGTTCGCCGCCTTCGCCGCCGACGACCCGCTGCCCGGCCTCGTCGAGATGCCGCTCGTCATCGCGCGCCTCATCGGCCGTCGCCTGCGGCCCTGAAGCCAGGCACCCACGCCTGGCCGGCGCCGGCGCATCGAGGGGATGCGACCGGGGGACACGCCCGCGCGGCGCGCGCGTGGCCACGCTTGACGTCGGGCGCGAAACGTCTGATTGCAGCGTGATCAAGCAGCGGGTCGCCGATGAAGCTTGCCATACCCGACCTGATCTCGAATTCGTATTTTCCCGCCTTGGCGGCGGTCGAGCTTGGTTTCTTCCGCGCGCAGGGTTTCGACGTGACGCTGGAGATGATCTTTCCGGTGGACCGCGCCTACGCCGCGCTGCGCGAGGGGGCGGTGGATTTCGTCGGCGGGTCGGCGCATTCGGCGCTGGCGGCGTTTCCGCGCTGGCAGGGGGTACGGCTTCTATGCGCGCAGGCGCAGGGCATGTACTGGTTCCTCGTGCTGCGCAGCGATCTTGGCGCGCGCCGCGGCGACATTGCCGCCGTGCGCGGGCTGCGCATCGGCGCGGCGCCGTGGGTGGAACTCGGACTGCGCCGCTTGTTGCGCGCGGCCGGCATCGACGTCGCACGCGACGCGGTGACGATCGCGCCGGTGCCCGGCGCGCTGGGCGCCGGCGTTAATTTCGGCGTGACCGCCGCCAAGGCGCTTGAAGCGGGGAGCATCGACGGATTCTGGGCCAACGGCATGGGCGCGGAGGTCGCGGTGCGCCGCGGTGTCGGCAGCGTGCTCATCGACGTGCGCCGGGGCGAGGGGCCGCCCGGCTGTTTCGATTATACGCTGGCGTCGATCGCGGCGAGCGAGCGGCTGATCGCGCGCGACCCGCTTGCGGCCGCCGCGGCCGTGCGCGCCATCGTGAATACCCATGCCGCGTTGCGCGGCGACGTGTCGCTCGCGACCACGGTCGGGCGCCGGCTGTTTCCGCCGCTGGAGGCGGAACTGATCGGTGAACTCGTGCGCCGCGACCTCGACTATTATTCCGCCGCGATCTCGCGCGCGAGCGTGGCCGGCCTCGACGCCTTCGCGCGTGATATGGCGATCCTCGACGTCGCGGTGCCCTATGAGCAGGTGGTCGCGACGCAGTTTGGCGCGCTATGGTCGCCCTGACGGCGGCCGCGCGCTCCTTGGCCTCCGGCAAGCTTGCCGCGAGGCGCGCAATGCGGGCGAACGTCGATAACGCCGCGCTGGGGGCCTATTCGGCGGCGGCGGCGCGGCCGATGGCGGCGTTGACGCGCGGCATGACCTCCTCGGCCATCAACTGCATCGAGCGCCGGGTCAGCGCCGGATCGACCCAGTCCATGCCGGCATAGACCAGCTCGCCAAAATCGCCGCATTCCTCGCGCAGCGCGAGAATACGCTCGACGACCTTGTTGACCGAGCCGTGGATGACCAGTTCGTCCATGACGAAATCATGGGTGATCTCGGCATCCGGCTGCTCCTTGTGGGTCTTGAACACGAATAGTCGCTTGCTGCGCGCCATCTTGGTGAGCATCTGGCTGTAATAGAAGCCGTAGGGGCTATTGGCGTCGTGGCGCGCATAGCGCGCGGCGAGCTTGTCGTCGTCGGCGACAAAGATGGTGCGCGCGACGCGCCAGTCCCGCGTGCGCGCCTGCGCGCCGACCTCGGCCTTGCCCTTGGCGTAATTCTGCCAATGCGACTTGAGATGCCGCGAGAGCAGAAAATTGGCCGATAGCGGGTGGAAGTCGCGCCGGCCCATGAGCACGACGCCGGGTGAGAACGGCGAAAGCACGGTGCCGGTGATTTCCGGCCGCGGCTTCTGGTAGGGCTTGCCCATGATGCCGACGCCGATCTCCGCCGACAGGGTGCGCGCGGTCGATACCTTGAAGCGGTTGTCGGGCAGGTCGATGGCGTAGGGCGGATCGCGCTCCCAGATGGCGAGGATCACGTCGATCGCCTCGGCGAACAGCTTGTTGCGGTCCTCGTCGAGGATGCCGAGCGCCTCGGCGTCGGAGGCGAGCGCGCCGGGGCTGACGCCGAGAATGAAGCGGCCTTCGGCCAGGTGGTCGAACATCGCCGCCTGCGTCGCGATCATGACCGGATGTTTCTGCGCCAGGTTGGCGGTACCGGTGGCGAGCTTGATCTGCTTGGTCTCGGGGATGAGGGTAGCGAGAAACGTCATGCTATTGGTGATGTTCTCGGCCTGGTCGGTGATGTGCTCGCCGACGAAGGCGTCGTGAAACCCGAGCCTGTCGGCGAGAATGATCGCGGCGCGGTCCTCGCGCAGCGTTTGTGTCCAATCGCGGTGCAACGGGTGCACCGGCATCGTGAAATATCCCAACCGCATGCGCATCATCTCCGCCGCGTGGCGCGGCCGCCAATGTAGTGCGCATACCGCCAAAGGGAAATGCGATTTTGCGCCGCCCCGCGCGTCAAGCGCTCACGCCGGGCGCCGATAGCGCGCGAGCGCCGCCTCGTCGATTTCGATGCCGAGCCCCGGTCCGCTGGGCAGGGCGACGATTCCGTCTTTGAGCGGTGGCGGGCGGCGCGCGAGATCGTCGGCGAGATAAAAATGCGACAGGCTCACGCCCCATTCGGCGGCGCCGATCAGGCAGGCGAAATGGATGGCGGCGGCCGCGGCGATGCTCGACTCGGCAATCTTGCACGCGACGTTGACGCGCAGCCCCAGCCGTTCGCACAGCGCCGCCGCAGCCAGCGCGCGCGACATGCCGCCGAGCTTGATCAGCTTGAGCGAAAGGCCCGCGGCGCCGGCGCTTGCATGCGCCTCGATATCGGCCGGCGAATGGATGCCCTCGTCGGCGCCGATCGGGATCGATGAGGCGCCGGCGAGGCGCGCGAGGCCGTCAAGATCGTTGGCGGCGAGCGGCTGCTCGAGAAAGCGCAGGTCGGCGGCCTGCGTCTGCGTCACATAGCGCCGCGCCGCGGCCAGGTCGATGCCGCAATTGGCGTCGGCGCATAACGCGACATTGGGGCCGAGCGCGGCGCGCACCGCATGCGTCGTCGCGATGTCGCCGGCGAGCGCCTTGGTGCCGATCTTGAGCTTGAAAAACCGAAAGCCCTCGCGTGCCTTGGCCTTCGCCTGCGCCACGTCCTGCGCGAGCGACGGGTTGCCGAGAATCCACATTGGCGCCACCTGCGCGCGCGCCGCGCCGCCGAGGAGCGCATGCAGAGCGACGCCGGCCGAGCGGCCGGCGAGGTCGAGCAGGGCCATCTCGATCGCCGAATGCGCACCGCCATTGCCGCTCAGCGCCGCGCTCAGCCGGCGCATGATGCCGGCCCGGTCCCAGGCGTCGGCGCCGATGAGGGGGGGCGTGAGGTGGGCGATGGCGGCGAGCAGGCTGCCTTGCGTATCCCCGGTCATGTTGGGCGACGGCGACGCCTCGCCCCATCCGACCGTGGCGTCGGCGGCCTCGATGCGCACGATCACGTTGCAGGCGTGGGTGACGGTTTCGCCGGCCATGCGCACCGGCTCGCGCAGCGGCAGGGCGACCGGGATAGCCTCGACGCGGCGGATGAGGAGCGGCGCGTGCGGGCGATCATGCGCGCCGGTGGATATGGGTGCGTGACGGGTCATGACGCGACCTCCGGGGCGCGGCCGGGAACGGCGACCGCGCCGCCTGTACCGCAGCTTACCGTCGGCGCGCGATGTTTGCTATGCTGCCGCGTCCCCGGTGCGGAGCGCGGTTTTCATGGTGAGCAAGGTCAATCCCAATCCCTTCACGACCCGCCCGGAGATCGAGGGCACGTTCGGCGTCGTGGCCTCGACGCACTGGATCGCCACGGCGGTCGGCATGGGGGTGCTGGAGCGCGGCGGCAACGCCTTCGACGCGGCGGTGGCGACCGCGTTCACCCTGCAGGTGGTCGAGCCGCATCTCAATGGCCCCGGCGGCGACCTGCCGGTCATTGTCTACGACGTGCGCCGCGGCCGCCCGGAGGTGATCTGCGGCCAGGGGCCGGCGCCGGAGCGCGCGACCATCGCGCATTATCGCGGCGAGGGCCTCGACATGGTGCCCGGCACCGGGCTTCTCGCCGCCTGCGTGCCCGGCATGTTCGATAGCTGGATGCTGCTGCTGCGCGATTACGGCAGCATGCGCCTTGCCGACGTGCTGGCGCCGGCCATCGCCTATGCGCGCGACGGCCATCCCCTGCTCGAGCGCGCCAACGCCACCATCGCCGCCGTCGAAATGCTGTTCCGCGAGCATTGGCCGACCTCGGCCGCCGTCTACCTGCCGGGCGGCGACGTGCCGGCGACCGGCAGCCTGTTCGCCAACACGGCGCTCGCCGACACCTATGCCCGAATCTTGCGCGAGGCCGAGAGCGCCGGCGGCGGGCGCGAGGCGCAGATCGAGACGGCGCGCAAGGCCTGGTCGCAGGGCTTTGTCGCCGAAGCCATCGACCGTTTCTGCCGCACCGAGGCGGTGATGGATGTAAGCGGCGCGCCGCACAAGGGCGTGCTCGGCGGCGACGACATGGCGCGCTGGCAGGCGACGATCGAGGCGCCGCTGACCTATGATTACGGCCGCTACACGCTGTGCAAGGCCGGCGCCTGGAGCCAGGGCCCGGTGATGCTGCAACAGCTCGCGCTGCTCAAGGGCTTCGCGCTCGACGGGCTGGACGTGACCGGGCCCGACTTCATCCACACGCTCGTCGAATGCAGCAAGCTCGCCTATGCCGACCGCGAGACGTTCTATGGCGATCCGCAATTCGTCGCGGTGCCGATGGCGACGCTGCTCTCCGACGCCTATAACGACGCGCGCCGCCGGCTGATCGGCGACGCGGCCTCGCTTGAGCAGCGGCCGGGCTCGGTCGCGGGGTTCGGCGCGGTGCTGCGCCTGCGGCGCGAGGAGGGAGCGCGCGCCGCGGTCGGCGCCATGGGCGCGGGCGAACCGACGGTCGGGAGGTTTGGCGAGGTGCGTGGCGACACCGTGCATTTCGACATCGTCGATCGCGCGGGCAACATGGTATCGGCGACGCCCTCGGGCGGCTGGCTGCAATCCTCGCCGGTGATCCCGGAACTCGGCTTCTGCCTCGGCACGCGCGCGCAGATGTTCTGGCTCGAGGAGGGCCATCCCGCCTCGCTGGCGCCGGGCAAGCGGCCGCGCACGACGCTCTCGCCGACGCTGGCGCTGCGCGACGGCGAGCCCTATCTGGCTTGGGGGTCGCCCGGCGGCGACCAGCAGGACCAGTGGACGACGCAGTTTTTCCTGCGCCACGTGCACGCGGGCATGAACCTGCAGGAGGCGATCGACGCGCCGGCCTGGCATTCGGAGCATTTCCCGATCTCGTTCTGGCCGCGCACCGCGCGTCCCGGCGTGCTGGCGATCGAGGATCGCGTCGGGCGTGCGACGATTGGTGAGCTTGAGCGGCGCGGGCATGTGGTGGAAGTCGGGCCCGCCTGGTCGGAGGGCCGCCTTACCGCCGCCGCGCGCGACGGCCGCCGCCGCCGCGCCGGCGCCAATCCGCGCGGCATGCAGGGCTACGCCGCCGGGCGTTAGCGCATGATCCCGAAAAGTGGGAACCGCTTTTCGGATAAGATTAAGATCATGCGCAAGCAAAAGTCATGATCCCGAAAAGTGGGAACCGCTTTTGCGATAAGATCATGCGCAAGCAAAAGTCATGATCCCGAAAAGTGGGAACCGCTTTTGCGATAAGATCATGCGCAATTGCGCGTCGCGCCGCCTCACGCGCGCAGCCGCGCCGGCGCGCCCTTGCGAAAATGCGTAATCACCTCGGCGGCGAAGAGTTCGAGCGAGGCCAGCGCCTTGGCCGCGCCATACCAGGGCGGGAAATGCAGCATGATCGAATTCACCCCCGCCTGCGCGCGCAATTCCTCGATTCCGGCGATGACGGTCGCCGGCGAGCCATGCAGGATGATGTCGCGGGTGAGCGCGTCGTAATCGCGCGGGCTGGCGCCGACATTCTGCGACACGGTGCCGAGATAGCCGGAGGTATGGCCGCTGGCGAAGTGGTGCAGGTTGCGCATGATGCCGGCTTCGCTCTCCTCCTTGGCCTTGGCGTCGCTCTGCGCCACATAGACCCAGCGCGCCACATCGACATGCCCGCGCGCGCGATTGGAACGCAGCGCCGGCGGCGTCTCCTCGAGCGCGGCGCGATAGACCTTGGTCTGCTTGGCTAATTCGGCGACCGGGGTCCATGAGGAGAGGAAGAGGCCGAAGCCGCAGCGGCCGGCGACGCCGATGGAACGGTCGGTGGCGCCGGCGAGAAATATCGGCGGGTGCGGCTCCTGCAGCGCGTGCGGGAAAAGTTCGTAATCGCCATCGACCCTGACGTTGAAGTGCTTGCCCGTGTGGCGCGCGCGCTTGTCGTGGAAGAGCTGCATGAGCAGCGGCACGGCCTCTTCCTGGATGTCGCGCCGCGCGTCGAAATCGACGCCGAACCCGTCGAACTCGTACTTGCGATAGCCCGACCCGATGCCGAGCTGGAAGCGGCCGTTGCTGAGAATGTCGACAAAGGCGGAATTTTCCGCGACGCGCAGCGGATTGGCCAGCGGCAGCGTCACGACGGCGGTGCCGATCTTGATGCGCTTGGTCAGCGCCGCCAGATAGGCGGCGTAGACGAACACGTCGGGCATGATGCCGTATTCGTTGCTGAAATGATGCTCGGCGATCCATGCATAGTCGTAGCCGAGCTCGTCGGCGCGCACGATCTGCGCGGTCACCCGCGCATGCACGTCGCGGTGCGGGTAGGGCTCGGCCTCGGTATTGGGATGCGAGGTGAAGAGAATGCCGAATTCCATGATTGCCGCTCCTGGCGCGGTCCGTTCCTGACATAACGGGCTTTTCGCGCAACGGAATTTTGCCGCGACCGGCCGCCGCGGCGCTCGGTCGCATGCGCGCGCATTGTTCCATTGCGGCGCCGCTCCCGCCAAGCGGAATCTTGGCTGGAGCGCGGCGCGCGCCAAGCGCATTGCGCTCCCGACCGCCGGCATGGGAACATCGCCTTCCGCCGACCGGCGGCGGCGGGAACCGAGCGTTGCGCGAATACCAGCAATGAAACCCCAAGCGTTCGCCTATCACGCACCGCGCGGGCTTAACGAGGCGATCGCGCTATTGGCGCGCCTCGACAACGCCAAGCTTCTGGCCGGCGGCCAGTCGCTGGTGGCGATGATGAACTTCCGCGTCGTCGCGCCCGACGCCATCGTCGATCTCAACGGCGTTGCCGGCCTTGACGGCATTGCCGTGGGCGGCGAGCGGCTGCGCATCGGCGCCATGACCCGCCAGCGCGACATCGAGGTCTCGCCGCTGATCGCGCGGCATGCGCCGCTCTTTGCCGCGGCGCTGGCGCATGTCGGCCACCGCCAGACGCGCAATCGCGGCACCATCGGCGGCAGCCTCGCGCATGCCGACCCGGCGGCGGAGCTGCCGGCGATCTGCGCCGTGCATGACGCGGTCGTCGAGCTCGCCGGGCCGCGCGGCACGCGGCGCGTCGAGGCGCGTGATTTCTGCACGGATTTCATGACCACGGCGGCGGCGCCCGAGGAAATCGTCACCGCTATCGAGATGGCGCTACCGCCTCGCGGGCATGGCTTTGGCTTTGCCGAATTCGCCCGCCGGCATGGCGATTTCGCGCTTGCCGGCGCCGCCGCGCTCGTCGTGCTCGGCGCCGGCGGCATGGTCGATCGCGCGGCGGTCGTGCTGTTTGGCGTCGCGCACGCGCCGCTGCGGCTCGCGCAGGCGGAAGAGGCCCTGCGCGGCCGGGCGCTCACCCGCGCCGGCATTCTCGCCGCCGCCGCCGCCGCGCGCGCCATCACGCCGATCGGGGACATGCATGCGAGCGCTGATTTTCGCCGCCATTTGGTGGAAGTTCTCCTTGCGCGCGCGCTGCGCGATGCCGCCTTGCGCATCGGCGTCGATGTCGGGGGCGGGGCATGAGCGAGCACGCCGTCACGCTCACGGTCAATGGCGTCGCCCACGCGCGGACCATCGAAGGCCGCGTCAATCTCGCCGATTTCCTGCGCCACACGCTCGGCCTCACGGGGACGCATGTCGGCTGCGAGCACGGCGTGTGCGGGGCGTGCACGGTGCTGGTCGATGGGCGCTCGGTGCGCGCCTGCCTGATGTTCGCCGTGCAGGCCGACGGGCGCGCGGTCACCACGGTCGAGGGGCTGGCCGCGGCGGACGGCGGGCTTGACCCGTTGCAGGCGGCGTTTCGCGAGCATCACGGGCTGCAATGCGGCTTCTGCACGCCGGGCATGCTGATGACGCTCACCGAATTCCTGCGCGAGAACAAGACGCCGAGCGCGGCGCAGGTGCGCGAGGCGATCGGCGGCAATCTCTGCCGCTGCACGGGCTATGCCGGCATCATCGCCGCGGCGCTCGCGGCGGCGCGCCGCATCGCAGCGGATGGGGCCTGACATGGGTACTCGGCAATTCGGCGCGCGCGTGAGGCGAAGCGAGGACGCCGACCTTTTGCGCGGGCGCGGCCGCTACGTCGATGACATCCATCTGCCCAGCATGCTGCACGCCTATTTCGTGCGCAGCCCGCATGCGCATGCGCTGATGAAGGGTGTGGACATGGCGGCCGCGCGCGCCGCGCAAGGCGTTGCGGCGGTGCTCGCAATCGAGGACCTGCCCGGCGCCATGCGCAGCGCGCGCATTCCGACGGTGATCGCGCTCGATGACGGCGTTGCGCTGCGTACCCAGCATTGCCTGGCGCGCGGGGAGGTCAATCATGTCGGGCAGCCGGTCGCGGTGGTGATCGCGCGCACGGCGGCGCTGGCCGAGGACGCGGCGGCACATGTCGCGGTGGACTATGACGTTCTTGCCGCCGTGAGCGACGCGCGCGCCGCGCTCGCCCATGACGCGCCGCCGGTGCATTGCGACCTTTCCGGCAACCTCGCCGCGCTCGTCGCCAACGGCTATGGCGACGTCGAGGCGGCATTCGCCGGCGCCGCGCATGTGTTCAGCGACGCGTTCTGGATGCATCGCGGCGGCGGCATGGCGATGGAGACGCGCGCCGTCGTCGCGCACGAGGATGGCGCGAGCGGCATGCTCACGGTGTGGTCCTCGACGCAGACGCCGCATCTCGGCCAGCGCATCCTCGCCGAGCTTCTCGCGCGCGGCAGCGATACGATCCGCGCGATCGCGCCGCATGTCGGCGGCGGCTTCGGCCCCAAGGCACCGTTCTATCCCGAGGAGGCGGTCATTCCGGCGGCCGCCCTGCTCCTCGGCCAGCCGGTGAAATGGACCGAGGATCGCCACGAGCATTTCCTGAGCGCGGCGCAGGAGCACGATCAGTACTGGACGCTTGCCATCGCCGTCGACCAATCCGGGCGCATTCTCGGCCTGCGTGGCGAGATGATCCTCGATGCTGGCGCCTTCGCCCCTTGGGGCAACGTGATGCCCAATATCGCCGCCGTCACGCTGCCCGGTCCCTATGTGGTTCCGGCCTACGGTTTCGCCGTCAAAGTGGCGCTCACCAACAAGGTGGCGACCGTGCCGGTGCGCGGCGCCGGGCGGCCGCAGGCGGTGTTCGCCATGGAGCGCATGCTCGACCGCGTCGCGCGCGAGCTTTCGATCGACCGCGCCGAAGTGCGCCGGCGCAACCTCATCGCGGCAGAGGCGATGCCCTATACGCGCCCGCTCGTATTCCGCGACGCCAAGCCCATCACCTATCAAAGCGGCGATTTTCCGCGCGCGATGCACATGGCGCTGGCGAGCGCCCGCTATGACGGCTTCAAGGACCGCCAGGCGCGCGCGCGCGCGGGCGGGCGCCATATCGGCATCGGCATCGCCAACTATGTCGAGGCGACGGGGCTCGGCCCGTTCGAGGGCGTGAGCGTGCGCGTCCTCAATACCGGCAAGGTCGCGGTCGCGACCGGCGCCGCCGACCAGGGCCAGGGCGTGCGCACGACCTTGGCGCAGGTCATCGCCGACGCCATCGGCTGCCGCATCGAGGATATAGAGGTGCGCGTCGGCGATACCGGGGCGATCGCGCAGGGCGTCGGCGCGTTCGCGAGCCGCCAGGCGATCATCGCCGGATCGGCCGCGCTCATGGCGGGCGAGGCCGTGCGCCGGCAGATCGTGGCGCTCGCCGCGCGCGCGTTCGCGGTCGAGGAGGCCGAGATCGAGGTCGCCGACGGCGTCGCCAGCGCGCGCGGCGGCAACCGGCCGGCGCTCTCCTTTGCCGCGCTCGCGCGCCTGGCGCAGGGCGAGCCCGGCGCGGCCTTCGCCGCCGGCCAGATGCCGGGGCTCGAGCACGTCGCCTATTTCGCGCCGGCGCAGGCCTCGTTCTGCAACGGCACGCATGTCGCCGAGGTCGAGGTCGACGCGCTGACCGGCGCGGTGCGCGTTCTCGACTATTGCGTCGGCCATGACAGCGGCCGCGTCATCAATCCCATGATCGTCGAAGGCCAGGTCCAGGGCGGCGTCGCCCATGGCATCGGCAACGCGCTGCTGGAATGGATGCGCTATGACGAGACGGGCCAGCCGCTGACCACCACCTTCGCCGACTACCTGCTGCCGACGGCGACCGACGTGCCGACTTGCCGCATCGCGCATATCGAGACGCCCAACCCGCTCAACCCGCTCGGCGTCACGGGCGCCGGCGAGGGCGGCGCGATCCCGGCGCCCGCCGCGATCGTCGCGGCGATCGAGGACGCGCTCTCGCCCTATGGCGTGCGCTTTTGCGAAATGCCGCTGACGCCGGAGCGCATCGTCGCGGCGCTGCGCGAGGCCGGCGCCTATGCGCGGCTTGCGCCGATCTAGAGTTTTTCCGACGCTAAACGCCAAGGCCGCGCCCTGTCGCCGGCATTCCTTCCGTGCTATCGGCGTCGGGCCTGGGACAAGGGGAACGCGTCGTCATGAGCGATGTCATCACGTCCACGCGCGCCGGCGCGCTCGCGCAGATCACCATCGAGCGCCCGGGCGAGGGCAACCAGCTCACCATCGCCATGATCCGTGACCTGGCGGCGGCGTTTCGCGCCGCATCGGCGAGCGACGCCAAGATCATCCTGTTGCGCGGGCGTGGGCCCGACTTCTGCAAGGGCCGCGATGGGCGCGGCGGCGCGCCGGCGCCCAACGCGCTCGCCATGCGCGCCGATGTCTGCGAGCCGGTGATCGCGGCCTATGATTGCATCACCAACGCGCGCCAGCCGGTGATCTGCGCGGTGCAGGGCGCGGCGTTCGGGTTTGGCGCGGCGATCGCCTGCGCCTGCGACGTCACGCTGGCGGCGGACGACGCGAAATTCATGCTGCCGGAAATGCGCCACGATCTGCCGCCGACGCTCGCCATGTCGGCGCTTCTCGGCAAGGTCGGGCGCAAGGCGATCGCCCACCTCGTCTATTCGCTCGACACGATCGATGCCGCGCGCGCGCGCGACGTCGGCCTCGTGAGCGCGGTCGTGGCCGCGGGCGAGCTTGACGCGGCGGTGGGCCGTCTCGTCGCCGCCATGAGCGAGCGCAGCGCGGCGGCGCTGACGGCGGTCAAGGACTTCCTGCGCAGCGCGCCGCACATGGAGCCGCGCGGCGTCAACGAATACGCGACCAACTTGCTGGCCGCGGTGCTTACCTCCGCCGGGCGTTGAGATGGGCGCGCGCGCGGGCGAGGACGGCGCACGGGGCTCGCCGCTATGGCGATTCTCGCTCGGATTCTATCGCCGGCCGGGCGTCGGCGATGTCTGCATCGATTTGCAGGATGGCTGCGGCGTCGACGTAAACCTCCTCCTTTTTCTCCTTTGGCGCGC
This sequence comes from Pseudomonadota bacterium, assembly GCA_016195095.1. Classification (GTDB taxonomy): domain Bacteria; phylum Pseudomonadota; class Alphaproteobacteria; order Rhizobiales; family Xanthobacteraceae; genus JACQAE01. Next base: position 9,773 of record JACQAE010000048.1, on the reverse strand, counting down.
GCGCGCCGGGCGCCTGCTCACCGTGGAGGCGGTGGGCGCGCTTGACGCGCGGGCGCGGCCGTGGCGGGAGACCTGCGTCGTCGCGCTGCGGCTTCTGCGCCGGCAGCTCAAGGGGCAAACGCTCGTCGTCGCAGCGCCCGAAGCCGAGGCGTTCCGCACCCGCGTCAAGGCGCTTGAACTGGAGGCCGAGCGGCTGCTGCAGGAGGCCATGCACGCGCTGGCCCTCGCCGGGGCGATCGCGGAAGAGGCTGCGGCACCCGACGCGGCGGCGCGCGGCAATATCGCGGCCTATGAGCGCGTGCTCGGGCGTGAGTTTCCTGCCGCCGCCAAATCGCTGCTGCTCGAACGCCTATCCGAGGACTGACCTTGACCGCGACGTTCGGCCGGACCGGCTCGCCGTGGAAAATGCGACCATGCAAGGAAAGTGGAAGGCGAATGCAAATTCGCAACAGGTGCCGATAATCCAAAAAACGGCGCCGGCCGGAACGATGGGACGTGATCTTGCGCGATAAATCTGCGACCTTGCGCCGCCGCCGGACCTGGCGGCGAAGGCGGCGGCAGGGGATGGGGCGATGACGCGCAAGCGGGCGGGCAGGCAGGGCGGCGATCCGGGGCGCCGGTTGATCGTGGGCATTTCCGGCGCCTCCGGCGCGATCTATGGCGTGCGCCTATTGGAACTGCTGCGCAAGACCGACGTCGAAACCCACCTTGTGCTCAGCCGCTCGGCGGAAATGACGCTCGCCTACGAGACCGAATGGAAGCCCAAGGACGTGCGCGCGCTGGCAAGCTTTTGCCACCCGGTCGCCGATGTCGGCGCCGCGATCTCCTCGGGCTCGTTCCCGACCATGGGCATGGTGATCGCCCCCTGCTCGGTGCGCACGATGAGCGAGATCGCGAGCGGCGTGACCGGGTCGCTGCTCACGCGCGCCGCCGACGTGGTGCTCAAGGAAAAGCGCCGCCTGGTGCTCGCCATGCGCGAGACGCCGCTGCATGTCGGGCACCTGCGCACCATGACGCTGCTCGCCGAGATCGGCGCGGTGGTGGCGCCGATCGTGCCGGCTTTCTATTCCAAGCCGCGCAGCGTCGACGACATCGTCAATCACACGGTCGGGCGGCTCCTCGACCTGTTCGGCATCGAGGTCGGCGCGGTCAAGCGCTGGCAAGGCGCGCCGCAATAGCGCGCGCGAGGTTTCTCGCCGGCGGCATCGCAAAAAATTGGAATTTTTTCCCGCCGGATCGCCCATTGCGCCAGGCCGCGCAGTCGCGGAAATTCCGTTGTCGAAATAATACTTTATGGCTCTTCACTTTGGCTTGTCGGGTGCCCATATTCCATGCCACACATCACGTCGATTCCGACCGCCATTTCCGCCCCCCTTTTGAGGCCCGCCGAATGCCCGAGGCCGTCCGCCCGCAACCAATCCCAACGAGCGAAAACGCATCCGACTACGGCGCCGATTCCATCAAGGTGCTCAAGGGCCTCGACGCCGTGCGCAAGCGCCCGGGCATGTATATCGGCGACACCGATGACGGTTCCGGCCTGCACCACATGGTCTATGAGGTCGTCGATAACGCCATCGACGAGGCGCTGGCGGGCTTTGCCAAGGAGGTCACGGTCACGCTCAATCCGGACGGCTCGTGCACGGTGCGCGACGACGGCCGCGGCATTCCCGCCGATATCCACAAGGATGAGGGCATTTCCGCCGCCGAAGTAATCATGACGCAGCTGCATGCCGGCGGGAAATTCAACCAGGATTCATACAAGGTGTCCGGCGGCCTGCACGGCGTCGGCGTCTCCGTGGTCAATGCGCTCTCCAGCATCCTCAAGCTCTCCATCTGGCGCGACGGGCGTGAATACGCGATGGAGTTCCGCGACGGCGTGGCGGTGGCGCCGCTTGCGGTCGTCGGCGAGGCGAATGGCCGGCGCGGCACCGAGGTCACGTTCCTGCCCTCGACGCGCACCTTCACCATGGTGGAGTTCGACTGGGCGACGCTCGAACACCGCCTGCGCGAGCTTGCCTTCCTCAATTCCGGCGTACGCGTCGTGCTCTGCGACCAGCGCCACGCCGTGGAGAAGCGCGAGGAGATGATCTACGAGGGCGGCGTCGCGGCCTTCGTCAAATATCTCGACCGCAACAAGACGTCGCTGATCCCCAATCCGATCGTCATCAAGGCGGAGCGCGAGCGCATCACCGTCGAGGCGGCGCTGACGTGGAACGACGGCTATCACGAGGCCGTGCTGTGCTTCACCAACAACATTCCCCAGCGCGACGGCGGCGCGCATCTTGCCGGTTTTCGCGGCGCGCTCACGCGCCAGGTCACCGGCTATGCCGAGGGCGGCGGCGTCTCCAAGAAGGAGAAGGTCGCCCTGACCGGCGACGACTGCCGCGAGGGCCTCACCGCGGTGCTTTCGGTCAAGGTCCCGGACCCGAAATTCTCCTCGCAGACCAAGGACAAGCTCGTGTCCTCGGAGGTGCGCCCGGTGGTCGAGGGCGTGGTCAATGAGGCGCTCTCGGCGTGGTTCGAGGAGCATCCCGGCGAAGCGCGCATCATCGTCGGCAAGGTGGTGGAGGCCGCCGCCGCGCGCGAGGCGGCGCGCAAGGCACGCGAACTCACGCGGCGCAAGGGCGCGCTCGACGTGTCCTCGCTGCCCGGCAAGCTCGCCGACTGCCAGGAACGCGATCCCGCCAAGTCGGAAATGTTCATCGTCGAGGGCGATTCGGCCGGCGGCTCGGCCAAGCAGGGGCGCAACCGTGCATTCCAGGCGGTGTTGCCACTGCGCGGCAAGATCCTCAATGTCGAGCGCGCGCGTTTCGACAAGATGCTCTCCAGTCAGGAAATCGGCACGCTGATCACGGCGCTCGGCACCGGCATCGGGCGCGAGGAATTCAACGCCGACAAGCTGCGCTACCACAAGATCATCATCATGACCGACGCCGATGTCGATGGCGCGCATATCCGCACGCTGCTGTTGACGTTTTTCTTCCGCCAGATGCCCGAACTGATCGGGCGCGGGCACCTCTATATCGCGCAGCCGCCGCTCTACAAGGTGACGCGCGGAAAATCCGAGCAATATCTCAAGGACGAACGCGCGCTCGAGGACTATTTGATCGATGGCGGCATCGAGGATGCGGTGTTCAAGTCCTTCAGTGGCGAGGAGCGCGCCGGCGCCGACCTCAAGGCGCTGGTGGCGGAGGCGCGGATCGTGCGCAACGCCCTTGGCGGACTGCATTCGCGCTATAGCCGCCCGGTCATCGAGCAGGCCTCGATCGCCGGCATCCTGACGCCCACCGTCACCGAGGACGCTTCCGCCGCCAAGGCGGCCGCGCTTTATATCGCGCGCCGTCTCGACCTGTTGTCGGATGAGACCGAGCGCGGCTGGCGCGGCGTGTTCTCGCAAGCCGCCGGATTTGCTTTCGAGCGCACCGTGCGCGGCGTCAAGGAGGCCGCGATCATCGACCAGCCGTTGCTCGGCTCCGCCGACGCGCGCAAGCTCGACGAGCACGCGGCGTCGTTGCAGCAGAACTACGCGCGGCCGGGCACGCTGCGCCGCCGCGACGAGACGATCGCCATCCAGGGTCCCGTCGGGCTGTTCGACGCGGTCACCGCCGCCGGCCGCAAGGGCATCCAGCTGCAGCGTTACAAGGGGCTCGGCGAAATGAACGCCACGCAGCTCTGGGAGACGACGATGGACGCCAACGTGCGCTCCCTGTTGCAAGTCAAGGTCAAGGAAGTCGACGAGGCCGACGATATATTCACAAAATTGATGGGTGAACTCGTCGAGCCGCGCCGCGCCTTCATCCAGGAAAATGCCCTCGCCGCCAGCGTCGATGTCTGATTGAAAAACTTTTTTTCAGCACCATCTGTTTTCGCGTCAACAACCAGAGGAAATTCTTATGCCCATTTCGATGTCGTCGGCAAGCGTGCCTGCCTTCCTGCAAATTCTCGGCGCTCTCTCCAAGGTTCTCGACAAGGCGGCGGCGCATTGCGCCGCGCGCAAGATCGACCCGGCGGTTCTCCTTGCGATGCGGCTCTACCCGGATATGCTGCCGCTGGTGCGCCAAGTGCATCTCACCTGCGATTTCGCCAAGAATTTCGTCGCGCGCGTCTCCGGCAAGGATCTGCCGCGGTTTCCCGACGAGGAAAAGACCATCGACGAGCTCAAGGCGCGCATCGCCAAGACCATTGAGGCGGTCAAGAGCGTGGCCGCGCGCGACATCGACGGCACCGAAGCCAAGGCGATCAGCTTCGCGGTCGGGCCGCGGACCATGAATTTCACCGGCGAGAGCTATCTTGTCGGCTTCGCGCTGCCGAACTTCTATTTCCACGCCTCCACCGCCTACGACATCCTGCGCCATTGCGGCGTCGAGGTCGGCAAGGGCGACTTTCTCGGCGCTTCCTGAACCTCGCGACATAAACGGCCCGTAAACGCGGGGATTTTACGGCCTGTTCCGCGCCACAGGCGTGGGGCAGGCCGTGGCCTTGCGCCGATCGCGCCGGCGCCGCGCAATCGCGTTCATCGACGGATGCCGTCGGGCGAGTGATCCCGACCGAAAAGCGGTTCCCACTTTTCGGGATCATGCGCTAGAACACTTCGAAATATTCGCGCTGCTCCCAGTCGGTCACCTCGGCCTGGAAACGGTCGATCTCGCCTTGCTTGATGCGCAGGAAATAGTCGAGGAAATTGGCGCCGAACCCGTCGCGGAAGCAGACGCTTTCGCGCAGCGCGGCGAGCGCCTCGGCGAGCGATTTCGGCAGCAGCGGCGCATCGGTTTCATATGGCGTGTCGGCGCCGGGCCCGGGGTCGAGCTTGCGCGCGACGCCGTCGAGGCCGGCGACGATCTGGCTCGCCATGTAGAGATAGGGATTGGCGGCCGGCTCGCCGACGCGGTTCTCCAGATGCGTGGCGCTGTCGCCGGGCTGGCCGATGACGCGCAACATGACGCCGCGATTATCGCGCCCCCAGGTCGCGCGGTCGGGCGCCAGCGCGTAGGGCTGGTAGCGCTTGTAACCGTTGAGCGTCGGTGTCGTGAAGGCGGCGGCGGCGCGCGCATGCGCCAGTAGGCCGGCGAGGAACGCGCTGCCTAGCGCGGACAAGGGCGCGTCCTTCTCGGTCGCGACGAACATGTTCTTGCCGCTGCGCCGGTCGAGCAGCGACTGGTGCAGGTGCCAGCCGCTGGAAAACGCGTTGGGCAGGTTGGGGCGGCACATGAACGTCGCGTGATAGCCGTTGCGCCGCGCGATCTGCTTGACGGCGCTGCGAAACAGCATCATGGCGTCCGCCGGCGCGAGCCCGATCTGCGGCGCGAAGGTGAATTCGCACTGGCTCGGCCCCAGTTCGAGTTCCACCGAGCGCAGCGGCAGGCCAAGTGCCGCCACGTCGCGGCGGATCTCCTCGAGCACGGGATCGACCAGGTCGTAGCGCGTCTCGGTGAGCAGCTGGAAGCCCTGCGAGATGAGGCTTACCCGCGGCGGCGGCGGCGGCCAGGCGGCGTCGGCCGGCGCCAGGCGCGCGTCCTCGAGCTTGTAGAGGTGAAATTCGACCTCGAGCCCGGCCATGAACTCGAAACCGGCCTGCGCCAGGCGCTCGAGCGCGTTGCGATAGATCTGGCGCGTGGAGAACGCGACGGGCTTGCCGTTCGGGAAGTAGATGTCGCAGAGCACCCATGCGCTCGACCGCGCCCAGGGCAGCACGCGGAAGGTCGTGGGGTCGGCGATCATCTGCATGTCGCTGCCGCCCTGCATCTCGGCCATGCCGAAGCCGCCGCCGGGCGTGAACACGGGAAACACCGTGCGGTGCGCGGTATCCTTGGCGAGCAGCGTCGTCGTGACCGAGCAGCCCTCGCGCATGGTGCGCGCGGCGTCCGCGGCCACGATGGTCTTGCCGCGCAGGATGCCGTGCTGGTCGGCGAAGGAAAAGCGCACGACCTCGATGCCCTGCTCGCGGATCGCGGCTTCGGCGCGCGCGGCCGCGTCGGCCTGCTCCGCCGTCCACAGCGCGTGGCGCGCGACGAAGCTTTCCGGCGCGGGCGGTTGCGGACGTGAGGTCATGGCCTTGGTGTCCGCGTGTCGCGTTCAGTGACCGGCGGCCCAGGACGAGGCCTGCCGCCGCCTGGCGTCGGCGGTCTGCCAATAGGCCTGCCAGGATTCGGCCGGGCCGATGCCGTCGATGGCCGGCGGGCCAGTCATGGCCGCCGCGGCGCCGGCATCAAGCGTCATCAGCGGCCGCTCGCCGCCGCGCGCCTGCGCGATCGCCGTGCGCAGGATGCGCCGGTATATATTGATCGCCTTGTCCGAGGAGCCGAGATGCTCCTTGGTGCGATCCTGGATCGCGCCCATGGATGCGGTCGCCCATTGAGCATGCACGTTGATGTCGGCGCCCATGCCGGTATAGGTGAAGTCCTGCTGCTGGTGCGGGTCGAAGCCGTATTCGTTGCGCTTGTTCTTGCGCGGCGTGTAATTCGGCAATTCGTAGGTTTCGAGCCGCTGCCGGCGCATCTCGTCCTTGTCCACCGGCGCGCCGAAGCTGGTGAAGATGGCGTACCAGTAATTCTGCGTGTCATCGACCGGCACGTGCCACTGGGTGATCGTCATCTCGTTGCTCATGGGAATGCAGAACGCGTTGGGGAAGAGCAGATTGGTCACGCGCACGTGCATGTTGCGCTCGCTCACCTGGCGTAGCGTCGCCACCGACATGCCGAACGCGGTCTGCTCGACCTCGATGCGCGGGCGGGTATGCTCGCGCATGATGCGTGTCATCGGCATTTCCGAATCCGCCGAGCGGTCGCGGAACATCTTGCCGTAGCCCGCGGCCGGATCCTCGTCCTGGAAGAAGCGGTGCAGGAACGAGGTATGCACCGGGTCGATGCCGACTTCGAGCGATTGCAGCCAGTTGCATTCGATCAGGCCCTTGAACGCGAACGTGTAGGCGTCGGGCGCGATGAAACAGTCGAAATTGGCGAGCGCCGGCGGCTCGCCGGGTCCGAGATAGGCGAACAGGATGCCGCTCTTCTCGACGACCGGGTAGGACTTCTGGCGGATATTGACGCAGAGCGGGCTGTTATCGGGCTCCGCCGGCGTTTCGAGACATTGGCCATCGACGCCGAACAGCCAGCCATGAAACGAGCAGCGCAAGCCGCCATCCTCGAGTCTTCCGAACGCCAGATCGGCGCCGCGATGCGGGCAGGCGCGCTCGATGAGGCCGTAGCGGCCCTTGTCGTCCTTGAAGATCACGAGATCCTCGCCGAGGAGGCGCACCGGCTTGACCGGCCGGTTGACCTTGAGTTCGTCAACCAGCGCCGCCGGCTGCCAATAGCGCCGCATCAACGTGCCGGCGGGCGTTCCGGGGCCAATTCGCGTGATGAGGTCGTTGTCGGCCGCGCTCAACATGGGTCCCGCTCCTCGGCTTGCCGGCCAGCAGGCGCGCATGGATGCTCGCGCATGGCCATTCGCGCAAGGCTAGCGTCATAACGCCAGCCGCACAACGCCGCCCGCACATCGCACGTCGAACCAAACCGCATACCGAATCCGTGTATCAAGAGGCGGATTCCGCGATCGCGTCCGGGATCGAAAGGGCTGCCATGTCGCGCATGAGACAATGGGTCCTGGTCATCGTCGTGATCCTCGCCGGCGTGATCGCCGCGTTCCAGATCGGCAAGGCGGCGGTTGCCCTGCCTTTGCTGCAACGCGATCTCGGCCTTGATCTGGCGGTCGCGGCGCTGGTCATTTCCGCGTTCGGCACCGTCGGTGCCTTTGCCGGGCTGCCGGCCGGCATCCTCGCCGCGCGTCTGCCGGCGCGCGCGACCATTGTCGGCGGCCTCGCCGTCATCGCCGCCGGCAGCGCGCTTGGCGCCGTGGCGGCGGATGGCGCCACGCTGCTGGCGACGCGCGTCGTCGAGGGTTGCGGCTTCATCGCCATCGGCATCGCGGCGCCGCGCCTGATCAGCGCATTGGCGGCGAGCGGCGATCGCGAAATCGCGCTCGCCGGCTGGGGCGCCTATATGCCCGCCGGTTCGGCGGCCATGTTGCTGGCGGCGCCGGCTTTCATGGATTTCGGCTGGCGCGGGCTATGGCTCGGCAATGCGGTGATTGCCGCCGTCTATGCGCTCGTCATCCTTGTCGCCGTACCCGGCGCGCCGGCGCCACGCGCGCGCGGGCCATGGACGGCATGGTCGGACCTGCGCCTTCTGTTCGCGGCGCGCACGCCGCTCCTCCTGGCGCTGACCTTCGGTCTTTATGCGTTTCAATATTCCGCGCTCGCCGGCCTGATGCCGACGCTCCTGGTCGATCGCCTGGGGCTGACGCTTGGCCAGGCCGGACTGATCACCGCTGCCACGGTCATTGCCAACGCCATGGGCAACCTGGCGGCGGGCGCGCTCATCGGATTTGGTTTCGCCTTCTGGGCGGTCGTCGCCGCCGCCTTCGCCACGCTCGGCGCCTGCGCGATCGGCATTTTCTCCGCCGCCGCGCCGGTGGCGCTGGTGGCGGCGCTCGCCGCGCTCAATCTTGCGGTCACCGGCCTGGTGCCGGCGTCGACCTATGCCGCCGGCGGCCGCGGCGTGCCGCCGGCGCTCCTGGCCATGACCTTCGGGCTGATTCTGCAGATGAGCAATATCGGGCAGTTTTTCGGACCCGCCGTGCTCGGCTGGTGGGCCGCGCGCCACGGCTGGTCGAGCGCGCCGCTGCTGTTCGGCGCGGTCGCGGCCCTCGGCATCATTGTCGCGCTGCGGCTGCGGCGGCTGCCGCGCTAGAGCATGATCCCGAAAAGTGGGAACCGCTCCTGCGACAAGATCATGTTCTAGGAACCGGCATGCTTGCCCGCCGCCCAGCCGACCGCGCCGATGGCGCGCGTGGCGACGCTGGCCGGATGCGCCTCCAGGTCGGTCGCCATGCTGTCGTTCCAGCGGTTGAGGTAGCCGAACAGGGCGACCGTCGCCACGATCTCGACGATCTGGCCGTCGTCGAAATGCGCCTTGAGGGCGGCGAAATCCGCCGCCGTCGCCGCGTTGGGGACGAGCGCGGCATGGTAGGCTAGCCGCAGCGCCGCGCGCTCGGCCGCGCTGAAAAGCGGGCTCGTCTCGAACTCCCAGACGGCGCGGATCTTGGCGTCCGCCGCCTTGTAGATGCTGCTCAGATTGGCCATGTGCGCCTGGCAATAGCGGCAGCCCGCCGCCTGGCTGGCGATCAGCGACACCAGCATCTTGAGCTCCTCGCCGACCGTGCCCTCGTAGAGCACCGCCTTGTTGAGGTCCATGAAGGCGCGCGCGATCGCCGGGCGGCGCGACATGGTGAGGATGCTGTTGGGCACGAATCCGCGCGTGCTGGCGTAGTGCTCGAAGCGCTGGCGAAATTCGGGCACGGCGTCGCGCGCGAGGGGTTCGATATGGGCCATGGCGGTCTCCGGGTGCAAGATGAGTGCGGCGGGTGCGCGCGCGAGGAACAAGGGGCGGCCGGGGGCACCGCCACCGGGTCCCGAGGCGTGTGCTCGGCGAAGCGCGGCGAGAGGGTTTTGACGTACTCGATGACGGCGCCACGCTCAGCCGCGGTGAGGTGCCGTTGGCTTACCATTCCCGTGCCGCGCACGCCCGCGAGGAGTGTCCGCTCCAAGTCCCCGTTCCGAGGGGTCGAACCGGAAGGCGTGGAGCGGAACTTGAACAATCCCATTCGGAAGTCGGTGGGTTTGACGGTGAGCCGAGCCGCCGCCCGCCCCTCACCGTCGCCGCGCTCTCCGTGGCAGATCGCGCAGTGGCGCTGGTACACGCCGCGACCGTCGGCGG
>JACQAE010000102.1 GCA_016195095.1 Pseudomonadota bacterium | reverse complement strand
CATTTGCATTGATATTGACGCCTGTCAATGCGATGGCTATGGATAGATGCATCTGCATTTAACGGGCGGCGGCAGTCGCCCGCCCCCAGCGCGCGGGTGGCGATAGGGAGATTGCGACCATGAGCAACGCGACCGCATTGACGCTCGTGAGCCATCATCTATGCCCCTACGTGCAACGCGCCGCGATCGCGCTCGCGGAAAAAGGCGTGCCGTTTGAGCGGGTCGACATCGACCTTGCCGCCAAGCCCGGCTGGTTCATGGCGATTTCGCCGCTCGGCAAGGTGCCCCTACTGCGCGTCGGTGACGCGGTCATTTTTGAATCGGCGGTCATTCTCGAATATCTTGAGGAGACGCGGGCGCCGCCCTTGCATCCCGCCGATGCGCTGGCGCGCGCCGAGCACCGCGCGTGGATCGAATTCGGTTCCGCCATTCTGAGCGATATCGCCGGCCTTTACAGCGCCGCCGACGCCGCTTCCTTCGCCACCAAGCTCGCCGCGCTCAAGGAAAAGTTCGCGCGCCTTGAGGCCCGGCTCGGCGACGGGCCCTGGTTCGCCGGAGAACGCTTTTCGCTGGTCGATGCGGTCTTCGCACCGGTGTTTCGCTATTTCGACGCGTTCGAGCGCATCGGCGATTTTGCCGTCCTCGCCGACCGCGCCAAGGTCGCGCGCTGGCGCGCGGCGCTCGCCAGCCGCGCCTCGGTCAAGGCCGCGGTCGGCCCGGACTACGCGCAGCGCCTGTGGGCGTTCCTCTTGGCGCGCGACTCGCATCTTGCGCGCTTGATGGCGGGCGGGCCTGGTCCAGTCGCCGCGAGGCCGGAGGCGGCGGCGAGCGGCGGGCGCTGATTCTGGCCTCGGCGCAGCGTGCGGTGAAGGCGCGCGCATGCCGGTTGCCGGCGGCGCGAACGCGTCCATCCGCGGGCCCGGGTCGAATTCCCATAGATCAACGCTATGGATTCGGAAGCAACTTGGCATTTCAGCGCCGCGGCGTGCCGCGCCATCATCGCCTGCATGGCTCACGCGCCGCGTGCGCGGGGCGCAAACGCAACGCTCAAGGAGAAACGCCATGTTGGCGGCTATCGCAAGAACATGCGCAACCCTCGCATTGGTTTCGTTCCTGGCCGCCGTACCGGCGACGCTCGCGGGTGCCGACGCGCAGGACGGTGTCGTGCGGGTCAAGAGTGCCTACGCCATGCAGGACACGATCGCGCGCATCAAGAAGGACATCGCCGCAAAGGGCATCATGTTCTTCACCGAGGTCGATCAGTCGGCGCTTGCACGCAAGGCCGGGGTCACGCTCAATCCTTCGACGCTGCTCGTCTTCGGCAATCCGCCGCTGGGCACGCTGTTCCTCACCGCCAATCCCGATTCCGGCCTGGACTGGCCGGTTCGCCTGCTGGTGCGACAGGATGACAAGGGCGACGTGTGGGCGATCTACACGGATTTCGGCTGGATCGCCCGCCGCCACACCATCAAGAACCGCGACGCGCAGGTCAAGATGGCGTCGATGGTGATCGAATCGATCACGTCAAGTATCCAGAAATAGGCCGCCAGCGCTGGCCTCCCCGACGACCGGCTCCGAGCGTCGCCGCTCCCACGACGACAGGTCGCCCGAACCTGCGGAGCCGGTCACTCGATCTTGCATTGCAACGAAGGCCCCATGCGGCGTTGTCGACGCAATTGCCGCCGCGCGGACCGTGACCGATGGCTCAGCCTGCGCGTGGCAACGTCCGGCGCAGGCGCAGGGGCACGAGGGCGACGGTCAGCGTCGCGACCCAGGCGAGCCGCGCGCCATAGCGGTCATGCGGGTTGGATAGGACGCCGCAAACGACCGCGTTGGCGACAAGGGCGACGAGCACGGTCGCGGCCATGAGCCCGATATCGGCGCAACCGAGCCGTGCGCACAGGATGACGAGCGCCGGCAGCAGCAACATCGACAACAGCGCGACCGGAAAATGCAAGCGGTTGATCGCGGTGAAGGCGATCTCGCCGCGCTGCTGGCGGGCGGCGCGCATGGCGGGGACGGCGCTCGGTATGTAGCGTTCGATGATCGCATAGGTGTGCCAGATGGAATCGACGACGCCCTCGCCGCTGCGCACGCGCACGAATTGGCGGAGCGCGGCCGATGTTGCGGCGCGCGCCTGCGTGCCCGGATAGGCGCGCAGGCTCTCCAACACGATCATGCGCATCTCCTCGCCGAGCTTGGCAAAGCGGCCCAGCCGGTTGAAAAGTTCGCCGCCCCACAGGAATTCATCGGCGCTGCCGCCGATTTCGCCGCGATGATCGCAAAGCCGCAGCCGCGTGTCGGGGCAATGCTCGTCGAGATAGCGCCGCACGATGCCATCCTCGAGCATGCGCGCGAATACGATCCCATAACCGCCGGGCGTCCATGCCACGCGCCCCGACAGCGCGAAATTGGCGGCCAGGAGCATCGCCGCGCCGAGGCCGAGCGCGCCGGTCGCACGCAGCAGCGCTTTGCCCTGAACGCTGGCGCGCCGCCACGGCCAGACCAGCGCCGCCAAGAGCAGCATCGCCAGCAACACCGCGAACGTGGCGCTGTGCGAGGCGGCGGCGAAGGCGACGAGGCCGACGCAGGCGGCGCGCTCGCCGCCGCCGAGACACTCCGCCCGCAGGACGAGGAGGTGCAACGCCAATACCGCGACGCCAGCGAAGATGTCGGTCAACAGGATGCCCACGATCCATGGCAGGCCGGTCAATATGGCGAGCGCCGCGATCGTGCCAAGGAGGGCGTAGCGGCCGCGCGCCGCGTGCACGCGCAAGACGAGGGCGACGATCCATACCGTCGCCATGGCCTGCACGGCGATCACCGGCCAGAAATCAAGCGGCCAGCCCGACAGCGCGAACAGGCCATAGACGCTCGAGCGGCTCGGGACCAGGTAGCCCTCGTACCAGCGCGCGAGATACCCTCCGCTGTCATATTGCAGCAGTGGGAAGCCGTTCCACAGCGCGGGCACGAGCAGCAGCACGGTCGCCACGGCCGCCTCGGCAAGGCGTTTTGATGCAATCATTATCCGATTCATGGCTCCGCCGCTGGCGCGGCATTTTGACCACATTCGCCGATCCGGCAAGCGCGCCGTGACGGCGGCGCGGAACCGGCGGCCGGCGGCGACACGGCATCGCGCTCAATCGTTGATTTGCTTTTCCGCGGGCGGCGCCCAACGCAGCGCGCGATAGTTGAATCCGGCCTCGATCGAGGGCTTCACGATGGCGAAATAGGGCGAGATATCGAAGTCGCGCGGCGCGAAAAGCGAATGATGGCGAATGTGCAAGATTTCGCGGCGCGCAAAGCGGAGTTTATTCCGCGGCACGTTTTTGTCGTCGCGCCGCACGCGCGGCAGGATCGGGTATTTCACCCGCTGGAAGGCTTGTGCGATCAGTGTCGAGCAGATGGCGCGCGTCGGCGCGCCCGACCCGAGCGCGATCATGCGTCGGCGCAGGCGCGTGGGAACCGGCGGCGTCGGCAGCATATAGCGCAAGAGGTCGAAGATGTTCTTGAGGTCGTAGCGCAATCCAAGCCGCGCGATCGCGAAGTCGATGACCGCGTGGCAATCGGCCTCGCTCAATCCGACCGGGCGGCAAATGCGCACATGCATGTCGGCGTATTTGGACAGCGGCGAGGAAATGACGCCAACGCCGACCTCGGCCTCGACCAGCACATGCGGCTCGCCGGACGGCTCGAAGCGGTGCGGGATCGGGCCGGTATGCAGCGCCGAGTGCGACCACGTCGATTGCGTGAGATACTTGATTGCTGTGGCGACGCGGGTATCGCCGTCGATGAGCAGCACGTCGCCGGGACGCAGGTTCTCATGCAGCGCGGCGAAGTTCGTCGAGGTCGGCGGCCGAAAGCCGCGGATCGGCCGGCTGAGGTAATTCGCCAGGCGGCGCCCGATGCGCTCAAGAATGGCGTTGCCGATCATGATCGCGACATCCGTCACGTGGTCCGCGCCGCCGGCGACACGGCGCGACGCGCGCGCCCACGCGCGCTCACGCCCGCCCCGCCGGCAGCGCCGAGCCGGCGTCGCTCGCGGCGGCAGCGGGCGCCAACGTGTCGCCGGCAAGAAAATCGACCGCGATCGCGGCGGCGACCGCATCGTCCATCCGCGCCAGGAGATCGGCCTCGGCCGTCGTGATGACACCGGCGATTTGCGCCGCGCCCCAATCCTCCTGGCGCGCGGCGCGCAATTTTTGCTCGATCGGATAGGCTTCGACCACCAGCGCGAACGCCCGCTCAAGCCGCGCAACCCCGTCATCGGCATGGCCTAAATAGAGCCCCGCGGTGAGCCGCTCGCGCGCCGGCGACGGTTCGAGCAGGATTTCCGCGCAGGCCTGCGTCAGCGCGTCGCTCGGTCCGCGCCTTCGCCTCCCGAACGGCAACACGACGACGCGCAAGAGGCAAGCGGCGAGCCGGCTCGGCAGGTTGTCGAGATCGTCCTTCAACCGCGCCTCGATCGTGGCCATGCCATCGTCCATGCACCAGGCGAGCAGGGCAAAGTCGGCCACCTGGCGGCCCTCGTCCTGCCAGCGCTTGAGCGCCGCCGATAGCAGGTAGAGTTCCGAGAGAATGTCGCCGAGACGCTCGGAGAGCATCTCGCGCCGCTTGAGCGCGCCGCCGAGCGTGAGGAGCGCGACCTCGGCGGTGAGCGCGAATGCGGCCGCGTAGCGCCCAAGCCGCCGGTAGAAGCGCGCCGCCGCGCCAGCATCGGGTGCCGGCGCGACGCCAATCCAACTGCGCAGGAACGCGCGCGCCAGGGTTTTCAGGCCATGCCCAACGTGGCGCCAGAAAACGCGGTCGAAGGCTTGGCGCCCGCGCGCGACGTCGGCCTCGCGCAGCGCCAGCATCTCGTCGAGGAGATAGGGATGGCAGCGGATGGCGCCCTGGCCGAATATGATCAGATTGCGCGTGAGAATATTGGCGCCCTCCACGGTAATGCCGACGGGAATGGCGCGATAAAGATTGCCGAGATAATTGTGCGGGCCGTCGATCACCGCCTTGCCGGCATGCACGTCCATGGCGTCGTTGATGACCTCGCGCATGCGGTTCGTCGCGTGCGCCTTCATGATCGCGGAAATGACCGCAAGTTTACGCCCTTCGTCGAGGCCGGCGCAGGTGAGCCGGCGCGCCGCGTCGAGCACATAGGTGGTGGCGGCCATGCGGCCGAGGCGGCGCTGCACGCCCTCGAATTTTCCGATTGGAACGTTGAACTGCTGGCGCACGCGCGCGTAGGCGCCACTGGTGCGCGCGGCGAACGCGGCGCCGGCGGCCGACAGTGACGGCAGCGATATGCCGCGCCCGGCGGCGAGCGCGCTCATGAGCATCTTCCAGCCTTCGCCCGCCCGCTCGCGCCCGCCGATCACGTTGTCGAGCGGCACGATCACGTCGCGTCCACGGGTGGGTCCGTTCTGGAAGGCCTGCAATGCCGGCAGGTGGCGCTGGCCGATCTCGACGCCGGGCGTTTGCGTCGGCACCAGCGCCAGCGTGATGCCGATGTCGGCGCGCGATCCAAGCAGATGATCAGGGTCGTAAAGCTTGAAGGCGAGGCCGAGAACCGTCGCGACCGGGCCAAGGGTGATGTAGCGCTTGTGCCAGTTGAGGCGGATGCAAAGCCCGTCACCATGCGGGTCGCGACAGATCACGCCGGCATCGGTCATGGCCGCGGCGTCGGAACCCGCGTCGGGGCTGGTGAGCCCGAAACAGGGAATCTCGCGTCCGTCGGCGAGGCGCGGCAGCCAATGCGCGCGCTGCGCCTTGGTGCCGAATTGCAGCAGCAATTCGCCGGGGCCGAGCGAATTGGGAACCATCACCGTGACCGCGGCGGCGATCGAGCGCGTCGAAATCTTACGCACCACTTCCGAATGCGCGTAGGCCGAAAAGCCAAGCCCGCCATATTCGTGCGGGATGATCATGCCGAAGAAGCCGTGCCGCTTGAGAAAGGTCCAGACCTCTTGCGGCAGGTCATGCAGTTCCCAATTGATGCGCCAATCGTCGAGCATGGCGCACAGATCCGCGACCGGACCTGCGAGGAACGCCGCCTCCTGTGGCGAGAGCGTCGCCACGGGCGTGGCGAGCAGGATGTTCCAGTCGGGATCGCCGGAAAACAACTCGGCGTCCCACCACACGTCGCCGGCCTCGAGCGCCTCGCGCTCGGTGTCGGAAAGCGCCGGCAACGCGCGCCGCGCCCAATGAAACAGCGGCCGCGTCAATGTGTTGCGGCGTAACGCGCGCGCCCATGTGTCGCCGTCGAGCGTCGCTGGCATCGTGGCACCCCGCGGGTTGGCCTCCACCATAATGGCGCGGCGCGGGTCGCGCGGCGATCACAATTGTATGTGGGGTTCGAAATTTTGCGGTGCCGCGCCGCGGCGCGGGCCGGCTTGACCGGCGCCTTCGCTCAGCCGAATGTCGGCGCGGGAGATGACCGTGTTCGTGAATTTCTTCGCCGCGCTCAAGTCCGCCGGCGTGCCGGTTTCGCTGCGCGAATATCTTACGCTGATGGCGGCGATGGATAAGGACATCGCCGCGCGGCGGGTCGAGGATTTCTACTATCTTGCACGCGCGGCGCTGGTCAAGGACGAGCGCAATATCGACAAGTTCGATCGCGTGTTCGGCCGTGTCTTCAAGGGCCTGGAATTTGTCGCCGACGGCGCGATGGCGGACATTCCCGCCGAATGGCTCAAGAAGCTCGCGGAAAAATTCCTCACCGAGGAGGAGAAAAAGCTGATCGAGGCCATGGGAGGGCTCGAAAATCTGCTCGAGACGCTGCGTCGGCGGTTGGCGGAGCAGAAGGGCCGCCATCAGGGCGGCAATAAGTGGATCGGCACCGGCGGCACCTCGCCGTTCGGCGCCCATGGCTACAATCCCGAGGGCGTGCGCATTGGGCAGGAGAGCAACCGCAATTTCCGCGCCGTGAAAGTATGGGATCGGCGTGAGTTCCGCGACCTCGACGGCGACGTCGAGATCGGCACGCGCAACATCAAGGTGGCGTTGCGGCGGCTGCGCAAGTTCGCGCGCGCCGGCGCGCCCGACGAGCTTGACCTCGACACCACGATACGGCGTACCGCGCACCAGGGTTGGCTCGATATCCACATGCGCCCGCAACGCCACAATAGCGTGAAAGTGCTGTTGTTCCTCGACGTCGGCGGCTCGATGGACTGGCACGTCGCCATCACCGAGGAATTGTTCTCGGCGGCGCGCGCCGAGTTCAAGCACATGCAGCACTTCTACTTCCATAATTTCATCTATGAGCGTGTCTGGAAGGACAATCGCCGCCGCTGGGACCTGACGATTCCGACCTATGACGTGCTGCATACCTTCGCGCATGACTACAAGGTCGTGTTTGTCGGCGACGCCGCGATGAGCCCCTATGAGATCGCGATGCGCGGCGGCTCCGTCGAGCACATGAACGAGGAGGCGGGCGAGGTCTGGCTGGGCCGCGTCACCGCCACGTACCCCGCCTGCGTGTGGCTCAACCCGGTGCCGCCGGAGCAATGGGATTACACGCAGTCGATCCGCATGACCCGCCAGATCATGGGCGGGCGCATGTATCCGCTCACCCTCGACGGGCTCGACCTGGCGATGCGCGAACTGGCGCGCTGATCCGGTGCTGCCGCAGGATCTGACGCGTGCGCTGCCGCAAACTCGGGTGCTCGAATAGTCCTCTCGCGGGCGATCGCGGCCTTTGACGCCGGTCATAAATCTGCAATGATCGGAGCCGAACTGGGGAACTTTCCGGCCGGCGGCCGGACCAACCGCGCGCATGGGTCGGCCTTGCGGTGCCGTTCGCCTCGCGTGCCATCATGGAGAAGCGACGATGCGTCCTTTCGCGAGAGCGCTGGCGGCAACCTGCGTGCTATCGCTGCTGTCGGCGGCGGCAATGGCGCTCGACGCCCGTTTCACCGACGCCGATGGCGACCTCGTCGCCGACACGCCCACCGATCCGAGCCGTCTCATCGATCCCGCGACGCTGGTCTTTGCCTATACGCCGGTCGAGGATCCCGCGGTCTATGCCAAGGTCTGGGCCGGCTTCCTGCGCCACATGGAACAGGTGACGGGAAAGCGCGTGCAGTTTTTCCCGGTGCAGTCGAACGCGGCACAACTTGAGGCCATGCGCGCCGGCCGCCTGCATATCGCCGGATTCAATACCGGCTCCAACCCCTTGGCTGTCAACTGCGCCGGGTTCGTTCCGATCGCCTTGATGGCGTCAAAGAAGGACGAGTATGGCTACGAGATGGAGATCATCACCTATCCCGGCAGCGGCGTGACCAAGCCCGAGGACATCAAGGGCAAGAAGATGGCGTTCACCTCGCAGACGTCGACCTCGGGGTTCAAGGCACCCTCGGCGCTATTGCGCGACCAGTTCAAGCTCGAGCCGGGCCGCGACTACGAGCCGGTATTCTCCGGCAAGCATGACAATTCCGTCATTGGCGTCGCCAACAAGGACTACCCGGCGGCGGCGATCGCCAACGAGGTGCTCGCGCGCATGATGGCGCGCAACATTGTCAAGAAGGAGCAGTTGGTCACGATCTACAAGTCGCGCACCTTTCCCACGACCGGCTATGGCTACGTCTACAACCTCAAGCCGGAGCTCGCGGCCAAGGTGCGCGAAGCGTTCTTTACGTTCAAGTGGGAGGGCTCCGATCTGGCCAAGGAATTCCAGGCCGCGCAACCGCCGCAGGAGAAGTTCCTTCCCATTACCTATAGGCAGCACTGGGAGGTCGTGCGCGACATCGACCGGGCGATGGGCGTCAAGTACGACTGCAAGGGCTGAGCGCGGGCCGATGCTGCGGATTGAGGGGCTGGTCAAGCGCTACCGCACCGGCGACATCGCGCTCGACGGCGTCGATCTCGTCGTTCCCGCGGGCGAGGTGGTTGGCCTTATCGGCCCCTCGGGAGCGGGAAAATCAACCCTCATCCGCTGCGTCAACCGGTTGGTTGAACCGACGGCGGGCACGATTCATCTGGGCGAGCTTGATGTCACCGCGCTCTCCCGCCGCGACCTGCGGCGCGCGCGCCGGCGCATGGGCATGATTTTTCAGGAATTCGCCCTGGTTGAACGGCTCACGGTCATGGAGAATGTCCTCTCCGGACGCCTCGGCTATGTGGCGTTCTGGCGCAGTTTCCTGCGCCGGTTTTCCGCTGCCGACGTGCGCGGCGCCTTCGCCACGCTCGATCGCGTCGGCCTTCTCGATCACGTCGACAAGCGCGCCGACGCCCTCTCCGGCGGGCAGCGTCAGCGGGTCGGCATCGCGCGCGCGCTGTTGCAAGGTCCCGACCTCCTGCTCATCGACGAGCCGACCGCAAGCCTCGATCCCAAGACCTCGCGCCAGATCATGCGGCTGATCACCGAACTGTGCGCGGAACGCCAGCTTGCCGCCGTCGTGAACATTCACGACGTTGCGCTGGCGCAACTTTTTCTCAAACGGATCGTCGGATTGCGCGCCGGCGTTTTGGTCTATGATGGGCCTTCGGAGGGGCTGACCCCGGAGGTGCTAACGCGCATCTACGGCGAGGAGGATTGGACGCGCACGCACGGCGATGCCGACGCGGACGATGACGCCGCGCGGGCCACCGGGCCGCGCCCGGAATTGATACGCGCCGTGTAAGCCGATGAGCATCGCGGCCTATCCCGACACCTGGCGGCGTCCACCGTTCATCGCCAGCGCCACATGGCGCTGGGCGATCTACCTCGGCGCGCTGGCCTACCTGGTGGTCGCCGCGGGCGCCGTGGACATCAACTGGGCGCGGTTGGCGGAAGGCGTGGCGCGGGCAGGGCGGTTGTTCGTCGGTTTCCTCAGCCCGAATTTCACCGCGCGCTGGAGCGACATCGCGCTCGGCATGGAGGAAAGCCTCACCATGACGGTGACCTCGACCGTGGTGGGCATCCTCGTTTCGCTTCCCGTCGGCGTTGGCGCGGCGCGCAATCTGGCGCCGCTGCCGGTCTACTTGGTCTGCCGCGCCATCGTCGCGCTGTCGCGATCCTTCCAGGAAGTCATCGTCGCCATCCTCTTCGTCGCCATGGTCGGGTTCGGTCCGCTGGCCGGGTTCCTCACGCTTTCCTTCGCCACGGTCGGGTTCATGGCGAAGCTCCTGGCGGAGGACATCGAGGACATCGACCCGGCGCAAGCGGAGGCCATTCGCTCGACCGGCGCGTCATGGCTGCAGCTGGTCAATTACGCGGTCCTGCCGCAGGTCATGCCGCGGCTGATCGGGCTTTGCCTCTACCGCGTCGATATCAATTTCCGCGAGTCGGCCGTGGTTGGCATCGTCGGCGCCGGCGGCATCGGCGCCACGCTCAACACCGCGCTCGATCGCTACGAATACGACAGCGCGGCCGCGATCCTTATCATCATCATCGTGATCGTGATGGCGGCCGAATACGCGTCGAGCTTCGTGCGCAAGGGGATCGGGTGATGCCGACGGCGCGCGCAGCGGACGGCGCGTCCGCCTGGCGGCGCACGACGCGCGCGCAGGACCTGCTGCGCTGGTTTGCATGGCTGCTGCTGGCGGCGTTGTTCGTGTTCTCCTGGAACGTGATGACCAAGGACACGATCTGGGCCTTCGTGCGCGACGCGCCGGCGCAAGCGGCCGATATCGGCGGGCGCATGATGCCGCCGCGCTGGTCCTATATCGTGCAGCTGTCGCGGCCGCTGTGGGATACGCTGAGCATCGCGACGCTCGGCACGCTGCTCGCGATCCTGCTCGCTGTGCCGGTCGCGTTCCTCGCCGCACGCAACACGACGCCGAGCGTCATGTTCGTGCGTCCGGTGGCGCTATTGATCATCGTCGCCACGCGCTCGATCAATTCGCTGATCTGGGCGCTGCTGCTGGTCACCGTGCTGGGGCCGGGCGTGCTCGCCGGCATCATCGCCATCGGGCTGCGCTCGATCGGCTTTGTCGGCAAGTTGCTCTACGAGGCCATCGAGGAGATCGACCACGCGCAGGTGGAGGCGGTCGTGGCGACCGGCGCCGCGCCGGCACAGGTCATCGACTACGCCATCGTGCCGCAAATCCTGCCGGCATTCGCCGGCATCAGCGTATTTCGCTGGGACATCAATATCCGCGAATCCTCCGTGGTCGGCCTGGTCGGGGCCGGCGGCATCGGTCTTAACCTCGAAGCTTCGCTCAATACGCTGGCGTGGTCGCAGGTCAGCCTCATCCTGCTGGCCATCCTCGGCACCGTGCTCTTCAGCGAATGGGTTTCGGCCAAGGTGCGCCACGCCATCATTTGAACGCGGCGCGCGGCACGTTACCATGGGTCGAGGCGACGGCCACGGCGTCATTGACGCCGCCGTGGGAAAGGACGCGGGAGGTGGCATGGCCATTCATTTCAACGAAAGCGAGATCGAAGGCGTGACGCTCGCGACCGGCGTGCGTTGCCAACGGCTGATCGACGCGGGAAGAATCCCCGATATCCGCTTTCGCCTTGACCGCGTCACGCTCGGAGCGGGGAGCGGTTTCGCGCTGGCGCCGGCGGCGGGCGATCTTGCCTGGTTCCAGGTCATCGACGGCAGTGCGACGCTGAGGCGCGACGCGCAACCGGACAAAATCGATGAACTCGATGAATCCTTCGTATGCTTCCTGCCGCCGTCGTTTCGCGCTTCGCTCGTCACCCGCGCCGGCGCCGTCCTTGTCGTGACGACCGTGCCAGACGTGGCGGAGATCGACCCAGCGCTCGCGGACCATCCGCCACCGTTTCGTCTTCTCGATTGGACGCGCGAGCCGATCCTGCAATCCAAGCACGACGCGCGCAAGCGCATCTACCTGGCGACCTCCAAGCTGTTCGCCACCAAGGCGATCAAGGGCGAGATGATCAACTATCCGCCGCATACCGAGGCGGTCGAGCACCACCATGAGGGTGGCGCGCATTTCATGTATTTTCTCAAGGGCAGCGGTACCTGCTGGGCCGCCGGCAAGCCAATGCAGGTGCGCAAGGGCGACGTCGTGTATTATTTCGACCGCGAGCCGCACAACCTGCGCGGCGGGCCCGACGGAATGGCGTTTTCGGAGTTTTTCGTCCCCGGCGGGGTAAGGACGATCTGGGCGGACCCGTCAAAAATCTGCACCTGGATTCCGACCGGCAAGAATATTCGCGGCGGCATCGCGGCGCGCGACATCACGGAGCATGCCCATAGCGAACTGGCTGACGTATAGCGCCGCGTCCAGCCCGCTTGCGCGCGGCACCGCCGCGCCTTGCCGCGCGGCCTCACGGTGTCGAAAGAATTCTATGAACGCCGTTCCGCCGACCACGTGCCGGCGCAGGCGCCGCCGCTCCACGATCCGGAGCCCGAATTCGCCGTCAGCCGTCCGGAGCCTTTGGCCTGCTTGTCGCCATAGCTCACGAACACGATGATCGCGCCGTTGCCGCCGACTTTTCCTGAAATCGTCACCGGCACGCTGCCGGCGTTGTTGAGCGCGCCGTTCTCGATACGCACCGGATAGCGATAGCTGCGGTCGCAATCGCCTTTTTCGGTCACGATCACGACGCTCCACTGGCCGTCGTAGCGCGGCAGCGCCAATGCCGGCGTAACGACGACATGGGCAATGCACAAGGCAGCTAGCGCCCCGGCGGCTTTACCGCGCAATGCCACATAGGTACCGGGATCTTGCGACGGATTTGTCGTCCATAGAAACGCGGCGGCGAATGCGGACAAGAGCGGCATGGCCAAGACCGCCAGTGTTGCCAGCAGGATGTCGGATGCCAGGATCGCCGCGAGCGTGGTCATGACCGGCTCCATCATTGGGTCGTCGATTGGTCGCGCGCGCGGACGATTGGGTTCAAACCGCGCCGCCAGGTGGCGTGATAGGCGCAGGTTCACGCCCCGGCCCCGGCCGCAGGATCGTGGCGTGCCGCCATCAGGGCATCGCGCCATCGGCCATGGGCGCGCGGCATGCGCCAGGCTGTTCACACCGGCCGACGGGTTGTCCTCTATCGAACGCCAGGCTGCTGGCGGTACCAGTCGAGGATTTTCTCGCCGTCCCAGCATGCGACTCCCGGCCGCGCGAGGATCTCGGAGAATAAGCGCTCGACATGCCCGACGCGGTGGGCGACGCCCGACAGGTAGGGATGCATGGCGATCGACATGAATTTCGGACGCTCGATCGATTCGCGGTAAAGCCATTCGAAATGGTCCTTTGCGCGCCGGTACATCATGTCGGAGGGCTGGTGCTGCAAGGCCATGAGTACAATGTCGTGCAGCTCGAAATTATAGGGCAATGCGACGATGGGCCTGTGCGCCGTGCGCAGCGTCACCGGCTCGTCGTCGAGCACCCAGTCGCCGATATATTCGACGCCGGCGGCGGAGAGGTGGTCGAGCGTATCGAAGGTCTGCGTCAGCCCCGGCCCGAACCAGCCGCGCGGCCGCTTGCCGGAAAATTTCTCGATCATGTCCATGGCGCGGCCGATCACCGCCTTCTGGTCGTCGAGCTTGTGCATGGGGATTTGGTCGTAGCCGTGGGCGTTGAGCTCCCAGCCATTGTCGATGCACGCGCGCACGACTTGCGGATAATTTTCGCAAACCAGCGCGTTGAGCGTCACGGTTGGCGCGATGGCCAGGCGTTCGAACAGGCGTTTCAGGCGCCAGAACCCGACGCGCATGCCGTACTCGTGCCAGGTCCAGTTTGGATGGTCGGGCAGCATGGGCTGACCCTGCGGCGGCGAGATCACCATGCGTGCCATGGGCCGCGCCATGTCCCATTCCTCAAGCGCGAGCACCGGCCAAACGATGAGGTGCAGCCCGTCCGGCCGCGCGAGCGGGGGGCGGCGATCGATGGCGCTATAGGCAAGGCGCTCGCGGGGATGCATGGCATGTCCTCTTGGCGTAGGGTTCGCACGCGGCGCGCGCGTGGTTGCGCGACGGCGTCGCGGTGGAAGTCGATCGGTTGGCGAGGAGAATGCGCATGTCCAGGATCGTGATCAAGGGTGGCGCCATCCTGACCATGGATGCGCAGCGGCCGGACCTCGCGCAGGGCGATCTGGTCGTGGACGGCGGCCGCATCGCCGCGATCGGGCCCGGCCTGCCGGCCATCGAGAACGCCGAGACGATCGATGCCGCCGGCATGATCGTGATGCCTGGGCTTGTCAACGGCCACCTGCACACATGGCAATCGGCTTTGCGCGGCATCGCCGGCGATTGGACGGTCGGCGGATACATGCAGGCGATGCACCGCGGCCTGGCGACGCTCTATCGCCCCGAGGATATTTTCATCGCCAACCTGATGGGCGCGCTCAACCAGATCAACAGCGGCACCACCACGCTGGTCGACTGGTGCCACAATAATCCGACGCCCGCCCATACCGACGCGGCCATCGACGGCCTCGCCGAGGCCGGCATCCGTGGCGTCTTCCTGCATGGCTCGCCCAAACCGGATCCACGGCCCGGGCAGCCGCATTTCAGCGAAATCCCGATGCCGCGCAACGAAATCGAGCGGCTGCGCAAGGGCCGCTTCGCCGGCGGCGAGGGGCTGCTGCGGCTCGGGCTTGCCATATTGGGCCCGAGCTACTCCACCTACGAGGTGACGCGCGAGGACGTGGTGCTCGGGCGCGAGCTCGACCTCTTGACCAGCATGCATGTCGGCGGCGGGCCGGCGCTCGTTCCCGACGGACTGGAGCGGCTCCTTGCGGCCGACCTTGTGTGGCCGAATTTCAATATCGTGCACGGCAACGACATCGCGCCGCAGACGATCCGACGCTTGATCGGGCGCGGCGCCTCGTTCACGGTGACCGCCGAGATCGAGCTGCAGATGGGGTATGGCGACCCCCTGACCGGCGCGATGCATGAACTCAACGCGCCAATGTCGATCGGCACCGACGTCGAGGCGGCGGCGCGCGGCGACATGTTCACGGCCATGCGCGTGACATTGCAGCACGAGCGCAATCGCGCCATCCTGCGCGCGCTCGAGCGCACGGGCGCGCGCCCCGTGCAAATGCCGCTGACGTGCCGCGACGCGCTCGCATGGGCGACCATCCAGGGCGCGCGGATCGCCGGGCTCGACCGCCGCGTCGGTTCGCTCGCCATCGGCAAGGAGGCCGACATCGTGCTGTTGCGGGCAAGCGACATTTCCATGTTCCCGGTGCGCGATCTCGTGTCCTCGGTTGTCATGCAGGGCGGTGTCGCGAGCGTTGATACGGTGCTGATCGGCGGGCGGATCGTGAAACGGGACGGCCGCCTTTGCGTCGCCGACCTTGGCCGCCACATGGAAGAATTGCGCCGCTCGGGCGACCGTATCCTCGCCGAATTCGAGCTTATGTCGCGGCAAGCCGTCTGATGGCGCGCCCGGCGCGGGCGCAAATCGTCGCGGGCAAGGCGGAATTGTCCGCCGGTCTGGAATAGCGCAGGGCAAGAGGTTAGTGTCGGGGCCATGTTTGGGCGCGGCGCGCGGAGGACTTGGCGGAATGGGACCAATTCAATTGACGGGAGAAAGTGACGATGCCGATTGCCAATGCCGCCAGGGCAGGCGATCGCGCTTGGCTGCGCGCCGCCTTCATGACCATCCTCGCCGCGGCGATTTGCGGCATTTGGCCCGTGCTGGCGCAGGAATATCCCGACCGGACGGTGCGAATCATCATCCCGTTTCCCGCCGGTGGCACCGCCGACGCCATGCCGCGGGCGGTGGGCGACTGGCTGTCGCGCAAGTGGGGCCAATCGGTCGTCATTGAAAATCGTGCCGGCGCCGGCGGTAATGTCGGCGCGCAGGCCGCCTACGATTCCGACCCTGACGGCTATACGCTGTTGTCCGCGCCGCCGTCGCCGCTTGCGATCAATCACAACCTGTACCGCAACCTCGGCTATGACCCGACGCGCTTCGTGCCGATCATCCTTCTTGCGCTGGTACCCAATGCGCTGCTCGTCAGTCCCGGCAGGATAGCGGCCAAGTCGATCAAGGAACTCATCGACCATATGCGCGCCAACGCGGGAAAGGTGACGGCGGCAACCCAGGGCATCGGCACGACGTCGCATCTCACGGCCGAAATGTTCCAGGCGCAGGCTAACGTGAAGCTCAAGCTCGAGCCCTATCGCGGGTCGGCGCCAGCGCTGCAGGCGTTGGTGGCGGGCAGTGCCGACGTGATGTTCGATAATCTCGGCGCGTCGCTGGCGCTGGTGGGCGAGGGAAAACTCCGCCTCGTCGCGGTCGCTACGCCGAAGCGCCTGGCGTCGATGGCGCAGGTGCCAACCGTCGCGGAGACCCTTCCCGGATTTGAATCGTCCACTTGGTTTGCCGTGGTGGCGCCGCCGGCCACGCCGAGCGAGATCGTTGCCAAACTGAACGCCGACATTAACGAGGCGCTGCGCGATGCCGATGTCAGAAAACGCATCATGCAGCTTTCCGGAGTCGTGATCGGCGGCACGCCGCAGGCGGCGGGCGCCCATATACGCGAGGAAACCGAACGATGGCGCAAAGTCTTGCGATCGGCGAACGTCAAACTGCAATGAAGATGGCGGGTGCGCGGCAACGCGGACGCTCAGCATGTCATCGCGCCCCAGGTCGAGGGCGCGCTGGATGCAAGGCCGCGCGCGCCCGCGATTCCGGTGTGAAGCGCGCGGTCGCGGGCGGCCATGATAACGATGCGATCATTTTTTGCCCTCCCGCGAACGTGGCGGCGCAGTTAATGGAAAGGTCGACCCCTCTCGAATTGCGCGCCTTTGCCGCGCCGCCCGCAGGTACGCCGTGACCGTGGAGCCGCAAGCCGCCGCGGATCCCGGCGATCCGGCAAAAGTACCGGCCGTCGATGCGTTCGCCGGTCGGCCAGGAGATGGCGCGCCAACGCCACCACCTCCTCCAGCCTATGCCTATCGCCCCTCGCTCATGGGCGCGGCAATGGAGTTCGTGCTCGCCGCGGAGGCGTTGGAATGGCGCTCCGGGCGCGGCAGCGGCCGCGTGCGCTATGCCGACGTTACGCGCATCCGGTTGTCGTTTCGGCCCACGACTTTGCAGCACTATCGATTCCTCGCGGAAATCTGGTCGGCCGGCGGTCCCAAGCTTTGCGTCGCGTCGTGCTCATGGAAAAGCATGGTGGAGCAGGAGCGCCTCGACGCGCCCTATACGGCTTTCATCGGCGAACTGCACCGGCGCATGGCCGCCCATAATCGCGCGGCGCGGTTCGAGTATGGCTCGCCGCCGCTGCTCTACTGGCCCGGGTTGGCGCTTTTCGTAACCGTTATCGTCGCCATGACGGTCCTCGTCATGCGCGCCGCGCGCGAAAGCGGATGGAAGGCGGCTATGGTGCTGGGCGCGTTTCTTGCTTTCTTTCTTTGGCAGGCCGGCACGTTTTTTCACCGCAACCGTCCGGGAACCTATCGACCGGGCGACCTGCCCGCGAACGTGCTGCCTACGAAGGTGTTGCCCGCGAACGTCCCGCCGTCAGCGCGCCGGTGACGTTTCGGTATTCGGTCCTGCTTGTCATTCGTGGGATCTACTGCGTCAGTCGGCGCCGTCGGCAAGCTCGCGCGGAATGATGAAGCGCTCGAGGCGGCCATGTCGCGGCGCGAGCCTCGTCCAGTCATCGAAGGGGAATTCGATGACCGCGAGCCCGGCCGTTGGGTATTTTTCCGGCAAGCGGGCGCGTATTTCGACGTCGCCGGTCGCCACGAGCGCGATGCCGGCGATGCGCTCCGCGTGATCGAGCGCGAGCATTTGCGTAATCGCGCCGCCCATCGAATGCCCGACGATAATCGCGCGCTTCAGCGCGCGCGCGTCGAGAAAAGCCAGCACGTCGTCCGCATACGCGGCAATGG
>JACQAE010000047.1 GCA_016195095.1 Pseudomonadota bacterium | reverse complement strand
GGTCGCGCAGGTCGAAGCGCATCTCGAGCAAAAGCCCACGGATGGTCAGGGATGGGAGGTCGTCGCACCGGTCTATATGCGCATAGGCCGTTTCGATGACGCCGCCAAGGCGCGCGCCAACGCGCTGCGCCTGCTCGGGCCTTCGGCGGAGCGCGAGGCGGCCCTTGGCGAGGCCCTCGTCATGCAGGCGAACGGCATGGTGACCGCCGACGCAAAGGCCGCCTTCGCTCGCGCCCTCGCGCGTGAGCCGGGTGAGCCGCGCGCGACCTACTATCTTGGCATCGCCGCCGAGCAGGATGGACGAAACGCAGAGGCCGCGCGCCTGTGGAGCGAGATGCTGGCGCGAGGACCGGCCGACGCGCCCTGGGTCGCGGTCGTGCGGGCGGCGTTGGCGCGCGTCGCGACGGCGCCCGCGGCAACCGCGACCGCCCCGTCTGCGGCCGATCCGCCCGCGACCGCTCCGTCCGCGCCGGGGCCGTCCGCGCCGGGGCCGAGCGCGCAGGACGTGGCCACCGCCGCGCAGATGGCGCCCGAGGATCGCAACGCCATGATCGCGGGCATGGTCACGCGGCTGGCCGAGCGGCTCGGGCGCGAAGGTGGCGACGTCGAAGGGTGGATTCGGCTCCTACGCGCCTATATGGTGCTGGGCGATCGTGAGAAGCTGCGCGCGGCGATCACCGACGCGCGCCGTGCGCTCGCGGCAATGCCAGATAAATTGCGTCAGCTCGACGCGGCGATAAAGGATATAGGGCTTGACGGCTGATCGCCTCGCAATAACGAAAGGCCGCAGGCCATGACGCGCCGGCAGCGCCGGCTATTGCTGCTGGGCGCCGGCCTCGGCGTGCTCGGGCTCGCCGCCGCGCTGGTATTGAGCGCGCTCAAGGATTCGATCGTGTTCTTCAATTCGCCCTCCGACATCGTGGAAAAGCGCGTGACGCCGGGCACGCGGATCCGGCTGGGCGGGCTCGTCGCACCGGGCAGTCTCGAGCGCGGCAGCGAGTTGGCGGTTCGCTTCCAGGTCACCGACGGCAACCGCGCCATTTCCGTCGCCTATCGCGGCATCCTTCCCGATCTTTTCCGCGAGGGGCAGGGCGTCATTGCCGAGGGCGCACTCGACACGGCCGGCGTGTTCAAGGCCGACAATGTGCTCGCCAAGCATGACGAGAAATACATGCCGCGTGAGGTGGCCGACGCGTTGAAAAAGCAAGGCTACTGGAAGGACGACGCGCAGAAGCGTGACGCCGCGCGGCCACCGAGGCAAGTGCCATGAATGCCATGACGCGGACAGGGCGATGATTGCGGAAGCCGGACATTATGCGCTCGTGCTGGCGCTTGGACTTGCCGTCGTGCAGGCGCTGGTGCCGATGCTGGGCGCGCGCTGGCGCGACCCGGCCATGATGGCCGTTGCCGGCCCCGCCGCGCTGGCGCAGTTCGGCTTCGTCGCCCTGGCCTTCGCCGCGCTGGCGACATCCTACGTCATGTCCGACTTTTCCGTCGCCAATGTCGTGGAGAACTCGCATTCGGCGATGCCGCTCATTTACCGGTTCACCAGCGTATGGGGAAACCACGAAGGCTCGATGCTGCTGTGGATTTTCATCCTCGCGTTGTTCGGCGCCCTGGTCGCCGCGTTCGGCCGCAACCTGCCGGCAACGCTCAAGGCCAACGTGCTCGCGGTGCAGGCATGGATCGCGACGGCGTTTTTGCTGTTCATCCTGTTGGCCTCCAATCCGTTCCTGCGTTTGGCCGACGCACCATTCGAGGGACGCGACCTCAACCCGATCCTGCAGGACCTCGGCCTCGCGATCCATCCGCCGATCCTCTATGTCGGCTATGTCGGATGCTCGATTTCGTTTTCATTTGCCATCGCGGCCCTCCTGGAAGGCCGCATTGACGCGGCATGGGCGCGCTGGGTGCGGCCGTGGACGCTTGCCGCTTGGATTTTTCTCACGCTCGGCATTTCGATGGGTTCGTATTGGGCCTATTACGAACTCGGCTGGGGCGGCTGGTGGTTTTGGGACCCGGTCGAGAATGCCTCGCTCATGCCATGGCTGAGCGCCACCGCCCTGTTGCATTCCGCGGTCGTGATGGAAAAGCGCGACGCGCTCAAGGTGTGGACGATCCTGCTTGCGATCCTGTCGTTTTCATTGTCGCTCTTGGGGACGTTCCTGGTGCGCTCGGGCGTGCTCACGTCGGTGCATACGTTTGCCAGCGATCCGACACGCGGCGTATTCATTCTCGCCATCCTGGTATTTTTCGTCGGCGGCAGCCTTGCATTGTTCGCGTGGCGCGCGCCTGTGCTCAAGCAGGGCGGGTTGTTCGCGCCGATTTCGCGCGAGGGCGCGCTCGTCTACAACAATCTGTTCCTGACCAGCGCCTGCGCCACGGTCTTCGTCGGCACGTTGTATCCGCTGGCGCTTGAAGCGCTGACGGGCGACAAGATCTCGGTCGGCGCGCCATTCTTCAACGCCACGTTCGGGCCGCTGCTGGTGCCGCTGCTCTTGGCGATGCCGTTCGGACCGCTGCTGGCGTGGAAGCGCGGCGACCTCTTGGCGGTCGCGCAGCGCTTATCGGGCGCGGCCGCAATCGCCGTGGCGGCGCTGGTCGCCGCGTTTGCCTATCAGGGGGCCGGTCCGGTGCTGGCGCCGATCGGTCTTGGGCTTGGGCTATTCGTCATTCTTGGCGCTTTGACCGACCTCGCCGAACGCACACAAGTGTTGCGCGTGCGCTTCAAGGTCGCGCTGGCGCGCGCGCTCGGGCTGCCGCGCGCGACCTGGGGCACGGCATTGGCGCATCTCGGGGTGGGGGTGGCGCTGCTCGGCATCGTCGGGGAAACGCAATGGAGCGCCGAGCGCATCGCATCGATCAAGCCCGGCGATGTGGTGTCGCTGCGCGGCTACGATCTTACCTTTGAAGGTTCGGTGCCGCGCGCGGGCCCCAATTATCGCGAGCTTGTCGCCCGCTTCACGGTGCGCCGCGGCGCCGAAACGATCGCCGTCCTCGAGCCGGCCAAGCGCACCTTCGCGGCCCGCAACATGACCACCACCGAGGCCGCGCTGCTCACGCGCGGCGTCGGCCAGATCTATTTGTCGCTCGGCGACGTTAACTCCGATGGCAGCGTCGCCGTGCGGCTCTATGACAAGCCGCTCGTGCTGCTGATCTGGATCGGGACGCTGGTGATGGCGGCCGGCGGGGCGCTTTCGCTCAGTGACCGCAGGCTGCGCGTGGGAGCGCCGAAACCCGCGCGCGATCGCGCGGCGATGCAGCCGGCGGAGTAGCGCCCATGCTGCGTGGCCTCGGTCTCCTGCTCTGTGCGTTAGTGTTGCTCGCGACACCGGCGCGGGCGGTGCAGCCGGACGAGGTGCTGGCAAATGCGGCGCTCGAAGCGCGCGCGCGCGAGCTGTCGCGGGAACTGCGCTGCATGGTTTGCCAGAACCAGTCGATCGATGATTCCGACGCGCCGCTGGCGCGCGACCTGCGCCTGTTGGTGCGCGAGCGCCTGGTGCATGGCGACAGCGACGGACAGATCATCGAATTCCTCGTGGCACGCTATGGCGAGTTCGTGCTGCTCAAGCCGCGTTTTTCCTGGCACACGCTGGTGTTATGGCTGGCGCCGGCTCTGGTGCTGGTCGCCGGTGCTGGAACGATTGCGGCGGTCTTGCGCCGGCGCCGCGCGC
Organism: Pseudomonadota bacterium; assembly: GCA_016195095.1. Taxonomy (GTDB): domain Bacteria; phylum Pseudomonadota; class Alphaproteobacteria; order Rhizobiales; family Xanthobacteraceae; genus JACQAE01. The sequence continues at coordinate 479 of JACQAE010000047.1, read as the reverse complement.
GCGGGGACGCCAACGCCATCGACCAGGCGCCGCCGCTGACCGCGCAGGAGCAGGAACGGCTGGCGAGGCTCGTCGGCGCGGACAACGCCGGGTAGGGTCACGGTCCACCGGGCGCCTGTTGGCATTCGGCTCTGCCCCGCCCACCGTCGTTATCGGCGTCGCTTGCCGGCAACCTTACAAAATCTTAATGCTGCCGAAAGCGTGCCGTAAGGCATGGCATTGCATCGTGTCCGGCAACCAGCGCCGCATGGCGCCGACGATTAAGATGGAGACGATTGCCGATGGCCCCGAAACCAATGCTGCCTATGCCCCGGTTTTTTTCATTTCGCCGGCTAGCGCTGATGGCGAGCGTCGCCGCGATCGGCGGGGCGGCGCTCATCGTCGGTCCGCTGCGCATGGTGCCGGACGGATTCCTGTCGTTGACTCCCGCCTATGGCCAGGCCGTGACGCCGCCGGCGAAGCGCGGCGCGCAACCGGTG
>JACQAE010000079.1 GCA_016195095.1 Pseudomonadota bacterium | reverse complement strand
CTCGACATTATAGGTCTTGCCGTTATTGGGATCGTAAATCCATCCGCCGCCCCAGGTGTCGGCGGCCTGTTTTTGCAGCCGTCCGAGAATTTGCAGGCCGCAAAGCGGCCGCGACCGTAGTTCTGGCTTTTCGTTGCGGTTATCGAGCAGCTTGCGTCCGGGCTCCGGCACGCGCAGAATCGTATGGATAAACCCACACAATCGCCCACCGCATGGCCTGATTTCCACCGCCCCGTCATTGTCGCCGGTCGCCCAAATCCCGGTCGGACCATCGCTCGCCGCCGCCGCGCCCGGTGTCCAAATTGCAAGGCCCAGCAACATTGCGATCACCGCAGAGCCAGTCATGATTGGTACCGGCATCAATTTCCTCCGATTGGCGCGCATTGCCACGACTGGCTCGCCGGAACCCAGCGCGAGAACGCGCGCCGCGGACCGGATATTCGACTGCATTTACTTCAGCACAGGCCCGGTAGCGTCGCAATCCTGGACTGGGCCCCGCCCATGAAGGGACCCCGGATAATCCTGCGCCGGCCGCTCCTTGAGGCGGGCGGCAGCCTCTTGCGGCTCGCGCGCGCGGCGATATGGGTCGCCATGCGGCGCACGATATTAGGGCCGCGCCGGCCTGGCTGGACCTTCTCGCTGGAAGTTGCGACGAATTTTTTTCGCTGGCAGGGCCGGCGGGCGTTTTATCTGGCCGGCGATGGCGCTGGCATGGCGCGCGCACGCGTCATGATCGACACGCTCACCTTCCGCATGCCCGCGCTCGAGCGCGTGCGCATTACCGCGATCAGGGATGCGCCGATCAGCGGGCGCTGGTTCGATAGCGGTCGCGCCGGCCCCGTGGCGCTGCATTTTCATGGCGGCGGCTACGTGTTCGCGCCGGCCACGACCGATAATCTCATCGCGGCGCTGACGCTGGCGGTCGGCGGGCGAACTTTCGTACCCGAATACCGGCTGGCGCCGGAATATCCGTTCCCGAGCCAGATTGAGGATGCGCTGCGCTGTTACGCATGGCTGGGCGCGCGCCATGCCCACGACGGCGCGCTGGTGCTCACGGGCGATTCCGCCGGTGGACATCTCGCGCTCGCGCTCCTTCTCACGCTTGACCAGCGCAAACTGACCTTGCCCGCCGCGACGGTTGTCATTTCGCCTTGGACCGACCCGCGCTGCGCACGCGCGAGCATGCGCACAAACGCGGCGTTCGACTGGATGAGCGCCGACATGTCGGCGCGCATGGCCGCGTGGGCAACGGGCGGCGCGGCGGTCGAATCGGCGCACTTGCGCCTAACGCAGGCGGACCTCTCGCGACTGCGGCGAGTCCTTATTCATGCGGGTGGCGCGGAAATCTCGCGCGACATGGTGCGCGATTTCTGCGCCAATGCCAGCGCATGTGGCGCGCGCTTGAGGAGATCGCCGCCTTCGTGGGCGCCGCCTGCACAGCGCCGCCGCCGGTCAGCGCCGACGACTAAATCCGCGGCGGCAGCGCCCGAAAATGCCGGCACGACGCGGAGCTGGCAATGCTCACAGGATCTGCGGCGCGCGCCGGCTCGGCTGCCCGATCGTGGTCGCGGCCTGACCGCGGAACCGGTTGACTTCGGCGGCGCTGATCGTCCAGGTGCCGCAATGCAGCGGCGCGGCGCGCACGCCGAGCCGCGTGAAGGCGTCCCAATAGGCGCGGCAATCCTCAAGCGTGACCGTACCGATCGTCGGCCGCACCAGCGCCGCGGTCGGCATCAGCGACGCCAGGATGCAGCCGGTGATGGCGGTGGGCGACGGCAACAGTGCGTCGAGGCGCCGGTCGCGCGCGAACATGGCGGCGCCGGGAGGCAGCGCCAGTTCCCAGGTGAAAGGCTGGCTCAGCCGCACGGAGCCGCCGGCGACGCAAAGCACGTCGCCCGCCGTATCGAACCGGCGCATCGCCGCCTTGAGGTCGAAGCAGAGCGGGAATGAATCATCGACCACGATCGATCCAGGATTGAGCCGGTCGACATCGATGACGTCTGGCACGTTGGTTGCGCCGACAAAGAAACTCGCCTCATAGGCCTTGTCCGGGAGGCGGCCGGTGGGGGTTGCAATGTCGATTTCGCCGCGAAAACCGTAGGCGACGCGAATTTCATGAGCGAGCGACTCAAGATAGCCGCGCTTGGCTGGCAAGTCGCACAGGATCAGCGCGCGCGGACGCGCGACGCAGCCGAGCAGCGTTCGCAGCGTCGCCGTGCCGATCGCGCCGAGGCCGACGAAACACGCCATTTCCTCGCGCAAATCACGTCCCGCCGCCGCCGCGGCGGCCGCGATCGTCAGGCCCATGGCGCCCGCGGTCGCCGCGTGGCCGGTGGTTAAAGAAACGCCTTCGGCCGCGGTCAGCCCCGCGCCAAGGCCGGTCGCCGCCGGGATGAGGCCGGTCAGCGAAACGCATCCGGCGCCAAGCCGCGCGCAATGGGCGATGGCGCGCTCCAGCAGCGCGCGCGCGGCGGGAGCATCGGCGAAAAGCTCGCGCGCGCTAAGCGGCGCGACGACGAGGGCGATGGAGCCATAAGGCAGGCGGCAAAGGCCGGTCCAGTAGGAATCGGAGGTCAGGCTTGCCAGGCGCTGCGCGCGCGCGCCCGGCAGGCCGGCAATTTCGTCGGGAAGGTAGGCGATCGCGGCAGCATCGACGCGCGAGAAGGCGCCCTCGGCGCGTGCCAGCGCCAGCGGCTTCCATAACGCGCGCACGGGAGCGGCCGCCGCCCTGCCGGCGCTCGCAACCTCGTGCACGGCACCCGACCGGCCGCCAGCGGTGCGGATCAGTTCGGCCAGAGCCGCAACACAGGGCGCGCGCATCAGGTCGCCCGGTCCAAGCTCGCGCTGAAACACATCGCTGACGCGCGCGAGATAACGCATCGCGGTCAGCGAGGTGCCGCCGATGGCGAAGAAATCATCCTCGATGCCCACCTCGTCGAGCTCGAGAACCTCCTTGAGAATCGCGACAAGCTTCTCCTCGGTACCGTCGCGTGGGCGCACCGCAACGCGGTCGCCTGCAGCTTGCGGCGCCGGCATCGCCGCGAGCCGCGCACGGTCGATCTTGCCGTTCGGCAGGCGCGGCAATTCCTCCACGACCACAAGCTGGCCGGGTACCATATAGGGCGGCAAAGCCGCGCGCAGCTCGCCGACCAATGCGTGCGTGTCGGCCTGGCGGCCGGATTGCAGCGCGACAAAAGCCGCAATACGCGCATGCGCGGGATCGTTGCCCTGCAATACCGCCGCCGCCTCGCGAATGCCGGCGTTGGCGCTGAGCACCGCTTCGATCTCGCCAAGCTCGACGCGAAACCCGCGCATCTTGATCTGCTGGTCGCGGCGGCCGAGATAAACGAGCGCCCCGTCCTGACTCACGCGCACGAAGTCGCCGGTACGGAAGCACAGCGCGCGCCCGGTCGGATCGAACGGATTGTTGACGAAACGCGCGGCGGTGCGTTCCACGTCGTTGCGATACCCGCGCGCGAGGCCGCTGCCGGCGATGAGCAATTCGCCAGGCGTGCCGACCGGCACCGGATTGAGGTGCTCGTCGACGACATAGCAAGTCGTGTTGGCGATCGGTCGGCCGATCGAAACCGCGGTCGGCTCGGAGAATACCTGCGCGCAGGTGGACCAAACGGTTGTTTCAGTCGGGCCGTAGAGGTTCCATAGTTCGCCCACGCGGCGCAGCAGGTCGTCGGCCAGGCTGCGATGCAGACTTTCCCCGCCGATCAGCGCCTTGAACGTGGAACCGCCCTTCCATCCGGCGTCGATCAACATCTGCCAGGTCGCCGGTGTCGCCTGCATCACGGTAATGTCGCCCTTGGCGAGGCGCGCGGCGAGGCGGCGCCCATCGCGCGCGGTCTCCTCATCGGCGATGACAACGCGCGCGCCAAGCGTCAACGGCAGCAGGAGTTCGAGTACCGCGATGTCGAAGCCGATCGTGGTCACCGCCAGCAACGTATCGTCGGCCGACACCGGCAGTTCAAGCGCCATCGCGGCGAGGAAATTCGAAACCGCACGCCGGCGAACCTCGACGCCGAGCGGTCCGCCGGTCGAGCCGGAGGTGTGGATGAGATAGGCAAGGTCGGAGGATTCGTAGCCGCCTTTGGCGAAATGCACATAGCTCGCCGGCCGCGAGCGAACCATGTCCTCGAGCGTGAGGATCGGACACGCGCTCATGGCTGCGAGCGCCGCCGCGCTGTCCTGGTCGGCGATCAGCAAGCTTGGCTCGACGTCGCCCAGAATGCGCCGCAACCGCGCCGGTGGATGCGTGATGTCGATTGGCACGTAGGCGGCACCGACTTCGAGCACACCGAGGATCGCCGCCAGCAGGTCCCCCGAGCGCGCGGCGCTGACGGCGACCAGCGAACCGGCGCCGGCGCCACGCGCCGCCAGCGACGCGGCGACCGCCGCGACGCGATCCATGAGCTGGCGATAGGTCCAGCGGCCGGCACGCGATTCAACCGCGACGCTGCCCGGAGACCGCAACGCGGCGGCGCGAATGGAGTCGATCACGTCGGGATAATCGTCGAGCGGCGGCCCGACCAGCGCCGGCCCGGCTTGCGGTCCAATGACGAGGTCGGCAATCGCCGGCTCGGCCGATTGCGCGATGGTGCGCAGGAGGGTTTCGTATTGCGCGGCAAGACGCTCGATCGTCGCCGGCTGCCAGAGGTCCGTGCGGTAGTCGATCACGCCGATGATGCCGTCGCCAAATTCCTCGATGACGACGCCGAGGTCGAACTGGGCGCGATCGCGCCGCACGGCAACCGACTCGATCTTGAAATCGCGGATCTGGATCGCGGCGCCTTCGGTGTTGAGTAGCGTCGCCGCGAAGCCATGCGCGTCGATCTCGGCCGGGCGCTCCATGGCGAACATGACCTGGAAGACCGGCGAGCGGCCCGGGTCGCGTGCGATGTCGAGATCGCGCACGATGCGCGCGAACGGGAATTCCTGGTGCTCAAGGGCGGCGCGTACATTGGCGCCGATATTGGCCATGAGCCCGCGAAACGACTGGGCGCTGTCGAGCCGCGTGCGAACGGGCACGGGGTTGACGAAATAGCCGACCGCGGTCGCAAATTCCGCGCGCACGCGCCCAAGCGTCGGCGTCCCGACGACAATATCGGTATCCCCGCTCAAGCGATGCAGCAGCACGTTGAACGCGGCGAGCAGAACGCAAAACAGCGTCTCGCCCTCCTGCTGCGCCAGGCGCTTGAGCTTGTGGACGACGTCCTTGGCAATGACCAAATTGCGCGAAGCGCCGGCGCCGCGCTGGCTTGCCGGGCGCGGAAAGTCGAGCGGCAGGTTGAGCGCCGGCGGCGCGCCAGCAAGCTGCTCACGCCAATAAGCGACATGCGCGGCGCCCGCGGCGCCCATGAGATGGCCCTTCTGCCACGCAACATAGGCCGCGCTTGGCAGCGCCGGACGTGACCAGCGCACCGGCGCGTCGGCCTGCATGGCGAAATAGGCTTCGAGCATCTGCTCGACGGCGATCACGATCGATGCCGCGTCGGCGATGATGTGGTGGACGTGCAGGAGGATGACGTCGTGATCGGAACGCCGATAAAGGTGCACGCGGATGAGTGGCCCCTCGCCAAGATCAAACGGCCGGTTGGCCTGGCGGTCGAGCTCCTGGCGAAAGGCGCTTTCGTCGCTGTCGGCGGCATAGTGGCGCATGAGTTTGAACGCCGACGGATCGAGGAAGACCGGCACCGGTCCGCTCGCGTCGGAGGGAAACGACAGCCGCAGACTATCGTGACGCGCAATCACCCGCTGGAAGGCGCCATCGACGAGGTCGGGATCGAGCTGCGGGCGCAGCGCGATACACATGGCCAGGCCATAGGCCGGACTGTCAGGCGCAAACTGCTCGACGAACCACAGCGCTTCCTGGCCGATCGACATCACCGGCTCGGAATTGGCGGCAGTCGCAACCGCCATGTCGGCACTCTCCGGACCGGCGCTATCGAGCCGCTCCAGGATAGCCGTGGCCAGGTCGGCGGCGGTCGGCCGTTGCAGGAACTTGCCGATCGGGAGCGAGGTATGCAGCTCAGCTTCCACCCGGTTCTTGAGTTCGAATGACGTGAGCGAATCCAGGCCAAGCTCGGCCAGCGGCCGCTCAAGCTCCACCGTGTCCGGCGCGACCTTGAGCACGGCGCCCACCTGTTCGCGCACGAAGGCGGCAACCAGCGGCAAGCGCGCGTTCTCGGCTACGGCTAAAAGCCGACCGCGCAGGTAATGACCGGACTTGTCGGCGTCCGCCGCCTGCGCCGCGGCGAGGCTCGAAAGGCGCGGCGTCGCGGCAACCGCCGGATTGGCCCGCGCCAGCGTCGACCAGCGCACGTCGGCGAAGGAGATCGCGGCGCAGTCGCGCATGATGAGCTGCTCAAGTCCGCGCAGCGCCGCCGCGATCGGGATCGGCGGTATGCCCGTCTGTTCGAGATAGCGCGCGATTTCTGGACGCCTGGCAAGGAATCCGGCCTCCCCGATGGCGCCCCAGGCGACCGACAATGCCGCAAGACCTTCGCCGCGGCGCAGGCTCGCGAGCGCGTCGAGCGCGCGATTGGCGCCGGCATAATGCGCCTGGCCGACCGACCCGAGCAGGCCCGCGACCGACGACAGCAGCACGAAGAAATCGAGCGGCAGCGCGCGCGTCACCGCATGCAGGTTCCAAGCGCCCAGCACCTTGGGATCGAACACGCGGCCGATGCGCTCGCCATCGAGGTCCGCGACCAGCGCGTCGTCGATGATTCCGGCGGCGTGGATCACGCCGCGCAACGGGCGGCCGCCACGCGCGATTTCCTGCATCACCGCGTCCACTTGCGCCGGGCTGCCGACATCGGCGGCGAGCGCGAGGATTTCGGCGCCGGCGGCGCGCATTGCCTCAATCGCCGTGAGCGCCTCAGCGCGCGAGGCGCCCGTGCGCCCCACCAGAACGAGCGAGCGAGCGCCGCGCTCGACCAGCCAGGCCGCGATGGCGAGGCCGAAGCCGCCGAGCCCACCGGTGACGAGATAGGTCGCCTGCGCGTCGATCATCCCGGCGATATCGCCGCTTGTCTCGACTTTTGCCGGGGCGTCCATCGATACGACGATCTTGCCGATCTGGCGCGCCTTGGCCATGTAGCGGAACGCGTCGGCGATCTCGTTCAGCGGAAATTCGGTGACCGGCGGCATTTCCAGATCGCCGCGATCGAGGCCGGCGAGGACGGTTTCGATCTCCGCGCGCAGAAATTGCGGGCGCTCCTGTGCGAGCCGCGCCAGATCGACGGCAAAGAACGCAATATTCTTGCGAAATCCGCGCAACCCGATCGCCGTGTCGGCATAAATATCGCGCTTGCCGATCTCGAGAAAACGGCCGCCGGGCGCGAGCAGCGCCAAGCTTTTTTCGAGGAAGGCCCCGGGCAGCGAATTGAGTACGAGATCGACGCCGTACCCGTCCGTCACCCGCATCACGTCGTCGGCGAAGGCGAGCGAACGCGAGTCGAAGACATGTTCGATCCCGAGGCCGCGCAGATAGTCCCGCTTTTCCTCGCTGCCCGCGGTCGCCACGATGCGCGCGCCATGCTGGCGCGCGACCGTGATCGCGGCCAGTCCGACGCCGCCGGCGGCAGCATGAATGAGCACGCATTCGCCGGCGCGAATGCGGCCAAGGGTCACCAACGAATATTGCGCGGTGACATAGGTGGTTGGCACGGCGGCCGCGTCCACGAAGCTGAAGCGGTCGGGGATGGGGAATACGAGCGCCGCGTTGACGCACACATGCGAGGCAAAGCAGCCGCTGGTTACCGCCACGACGCGCCGGCCGACCAGATCGGGCGCCACCCCCTCGCCGACGCCGCGCACGATGCCGGCGCATTCGAAGCCGAGGCGCTGCCAGGCGGGTTCGTCCTCCGCCTCCGCCGGCAACAGGCCGGTAGCCGCCATGACGTCGCGAAAATTGAGGCCGACCGCGCGCACCTCGACAAGCGCCTCGCCGGCGGCGGGCGCATCCGGCGCGCGCTCGCGCAGCACCAAATTGTCGATCACGCCCGGCGCCGTCATGGTGACGCGGAACGCCGGCAGGCGCGTGCGCGGGTCAAAACTTCCGCAACGGCGCGGCAAACTACCGTCGGCGACGCGCTCGAGACGGCAAGCGTAGCGGGCTTCGCCACGCAGCGCGATCTCCGTCTCCGCGCCGTCGCCGCACAGTTCCGCCAGCAAGGTCTCGGCGCCGGTATGCGCCGCATCGATGTCGATCAATCGCAGCGCGAGGTCGGGATATTCGTTGGCGATGCTGCGCAGGCAGCCGAGGATCGCGGCTTGCGCCATGCTACGACCGTCCGGCCCGGCCAATCCGTCGATTTGCGCGGCGCCAGCGACGACGACGCCAAGCCGCGCCGCCGTTGGACTGGGCGCCAGCGCCTGCATCAGCGCGATGACCGCGTCGGAGCCAATGCGGCGCGCGGCAAGAATGTCGGCGGTGGTGACGGCGCCGGCGCCGGTGCCGGCATCGAGCGGCCATAGGTCGACGATATGCGACGGCGGCTGCGCCAATTCGTCAAGCACGCGCCTGATCCCGGCGGCATCCGGCGTCGTCTCGAATGTCGCGTTGTCAAGCAGGCGGAAGTGCTCTCCGGCATAGGCCAGCCGCGCAACGCCGCCACGCGCGGCAATCAGCGCGGCAAGGGTTTGCGCGCGGCCGGCGTGATCGGAAAGGAGGAGCCAATGTTGACCGGCAAGGTCGTGCACAGCCTCGCCGTCCGCACACGCCGCCAGCGCGATCCAACGTTCGGCATAGAGCGTGGCGCCCGTCTCGGTGCGCTGCTCGCTTGAGGTCGCCACCCGCCGGCAGCGAAATCCGTCAATGGTCGCGACCAGGTGGCCGGTTTCCGAAACAATGGAAATATTGGCGATGATCTCCGACGCCGTTTCGCGCACGGCGGTCGCACGGCTGAATACCGCGTCGCCCGGCTCGCCGAAGACGCGCAGGCAATCGATCCCGATTGGCAATGCCAGGACACGATCGCGCGAACTCTCATCGCCAATTTCGCTGAAACCACGGATGACCTGGAAGCAGGAATCAAGCAGCCCTGGATGCAGCAGGTAACCGGCCGCCGCGCCAGCCTGCGCCGGCCGCTCGATGCGCCCCAACGCCTCGCCGCGCTCGCGCCACAGCGTCTGTACTCCCTGGAAAGCCGGGCCGAAATCATGACCTTCGCGCTTGAGCTGGCGGTAGAAGCGCGCGCGCTCGAAATGCGCCGGCGGCTCGATTTCTGGCCGCCATGGCGCGAGCGGCCGTTGTGGCCCACTCCACGCCCGCATGCGCGCCGATGCGCGGCGCGTCCATGCCGTTTCCTGCCCGCGCATGCGGCTGGCGATTTCGATCGTGCCGCGCGTCATATCGACGGAAGTCTCGATGAATGCAGAACCCTCCGCCCCGAGCACCAGCGCGTCGTGGAAGACGATCTGCTCGATCTCCCACGGCATGGCGCCAAGGCTTTCACGCGCCGCCGCCAGGCACAGTTCGACATAGCCGGCGGCGGGAAAGACGACAGCGCCCTCGACACGGTGATCGCCGAGATAGCGCGGCATGGCGGCGCTGATCAGCGCTTGCCAGCGCGGCGCGGCGGCGTTCGCCCTTGAACCAAGCAGGGGATGCACTGGTCGATCGAAACGCGCCGCGCGCGATTCCTCCGATTCCGCCCAGAACGAAATTTTTTCGAACGGCTGCGGCGGCAGCTTTATGAAATTCCAGCCGGCGGGGACAATTTGGCTCCAGTCGGGCGCCACGCCGTTGACGTAGAGCTCGGCCAGGGCCTGCGTCATGACGGCCTCATCGACCCTCTCCCGGTCGAGCGAGGCGACGACGGTACCCTGGCGCCCGCGATGCGCGAGGCAGCCGCGCACCGGACCGGCGAGAACGGGATGCGCGCCAAGCTCGACGAACGTGTTGAACCCGTCTTCGATGGCGGCGTCGATGGTGGCGCGGAATAGCACCGGCTCGCGCATGTTGCGCCACCAATAATCGGCATCGAGCTCGCCGGCGTCGACCGCCTTACCGGTCACGGTCGAATACATCGTGACGTCGGAACGGTGCGAGGACAGCGTGTCGAGGCTGCGGCGCAATTCATGCTCGAACGGGTCCATCTGGCGGGTATGGAACGCGTAGTCGACGCGCAGGATGCGGAAAAAGATATTGCTGTTGGCGGCCTTGAGGTCGGCATGCAGCAGATCGAGTTCGCCGCGCGCACCGGCCACCGTCACCACGTCAGGGGCGTTGATCGCGGCGATCTCGAGTGCACGCTGCTTCTCGTGCAGGAGGCGCCCGGCGTCTTCCGCCGAAAGCCCGAGTGCCGCCATCCCGCCCTGGAAGCGCGCGTGCTCCTGCAGGCGGCTGCGGTGAAAGACAACGTTGATCGCCTCCTTGAGCGACAGCGCGCCGGCGGCATAGGCGGCCGCCATCTCGCCGATACTGTGGCCGATCACCGCCCCCGGTTCGATGCCCCATTGCTTCCAGCGCGCCGCCAGCCCCACCTGCAGCGCGAATGTCGTCGGCTGCGCCACGATGGTTTGGTCCATGCGCGAGGCCTCCCGGCCGCGCGAAAGCTCCTCGACCAGCGACCATGCGGATAACTCGCGAAAGATCGCGTCGCATTCCTCCACCGCCGCGCGGAACACCGGGTCGCGCGCCAAGAGGCCGCGTCCCATCGCCCACCAATGCGCGCCCTGGCCGGTGAACACGAATGCCAGCCGCGGTTCGGCGGCGCGGCGACCCTCGAGGATGCCCTCGCCCGCCTCGCCGGTAGCGAGCGCGCGCAGGCGCGTAACCGCTTGCGACGGCGAATTGGCGATGACGACCGCGCGGTGATCGAGGTGCGACCGGCGCAGGGCCAGCGTTCCCGCCACGTCGCAGAGCGCCGCCTCGCCATCGACCATCGCGGCGAGTCGCGCCGCGCTCGAGCGCAGGCTGCCTTGATTGGCCGCTGAAAGCGCCAGCACCACCGGGCACGTCTCGGCGCGAGCGCCGGCCGGCGGATGGCGCAGCAATTGTGGCGGTTGCTGCACGATGGCGCAGGCATTGGTGCCGCCGAAGCCGAAGGAATTCACCGCCGCCACGCGCGGCCCGCCGGTATCGGGGAAGTCGACCAGCCGACGGCAGACATCGATGCCGAGCTCGCCCAGCCGGATGCGCGGGTTGACCGTCTGGAAATTCACGTTGCCCGGAATTTGCGCGCGCTGGACACACAACGCCGCCTTGATCAGGCCGGCAATGCCGGCCGCCGGCTCGAGATGGCCGACATTGGTCTTGATCGACCCGATCAGGCAGGGATTGCGCGCGCCACGCGCGGCGCCGAAAACGGTTCCGATCGCCTCCGCCTCGATCGGGTCGCCGACCGGAGTTCCGGTACCATGCGCCTCGACATAGCCGACGTGGCTCGGATCGATCAACGCGCGCCGGCACGCCTCGCGCAGCATGGCGACCTGGGCATTGAGGCTCGGAACGGTGATCGTCGTCGTGCGACCATCCTGATTGACCGCGGTCGCGCGGATGACCGCATGGATGCGATCGCCATCCGCGATCGCGCGTGACAGCGGCTTGAGCACCACCATGCCGGCGCCCTCGCCGCGCACATAGCCGTCGGCGCGG
>JACQAE010000078.1 GCA_016195095.1 Pseudomonadota bacterium | reverse complement strand
GGGCGGGCGCGGCGGTGCGGTCGTCGCCGCCGCGCTTAGCGCCCCGGCAGGACGACCATCGTCGGCGCCGCGGGCAGCGTCGCCTTCGACACCACGAATGACGGCGTTTCGTTCATCTCGATCGCATAGTTGCGCTGCGTCATGAACGAGCGCATGCGGGCAAGCGAGTACGAGGAGAAATAATGCATCGGAATGACGAGCGGCGCTTTGAGCGCGGTCAGAACCTCGGCCATGCCCTCGTGGTCGAGCGTCACGCCGCCGTCGACGGGGAAGAAAACGATATCCACGCGACCGATTTCGTTGAGCTGCTGCTGGTTGAGCGTGTGGTGCAAGTGGCCGAGATGCGCGACGCAGAGTTGCGCGATCTCGAAGATGAAGATCGAATTGCCGTGGCGCTGGGTGACGGCGGAATCCCAGCCGCGAATATTGGTGGCGACGCTGCGCACGCGCACATCCTGGTAGCTCAGATCGTGCCCTGAGGGGCGACCGTCCTCGCGCCAGCCGCGCAGCACGTGGCGGATGCCCGCTTCCGGGTGTTCGGTGTAATGCGTGGAATGCGCGCGGTTCATGGTCACGATATCGGGGAGAACCGGCGGCTTGACGAAATCATTATAGTCGGTGGCGATGCGCACCAGCTTGGGGCTCTCGATGAGGAAGGTCGAGTGCCCGGCATAGGTGATGCGCACCTGGTCGGCGGCGAGCGCGCGGCGGAAGGCGACGAATCGCAGCAGCGGCGGCCGCGCGGCGACGAGGCCGGGGCAGCTTTCCATCATCTCGGCCGTGGGCGCAAGCGCGCAGGCGGCGGTAAACAAGGCGGGCAATAACCAGGCGCGGCCTCTCATATGCTCACCCTGCATGGCTCCGGTATCAGGAGGTCGCAGGATAGCGCAACGCCGGGCATCAATGCCAAAACAATATGAAATTCAATGTGAGCTTCAATATTTCCTTCCCGTCGCGCGACGGGAAGGCGAATGGCACGCCGGCAACAAGCCGGAAGGCGGCCTCAGCGCGGCGCGATAATGCCGCGGCTCGTGACCACGACCCAGCGCCCGTCGCGGCGTTGGATGGCCTCGACCCGGCCACCGCCCGGCAGCAGATCGCCCGGCTCCACTTCGAGCAGCCCGAAGCGGCTCTCAACCACGGCGATCCCGTTGAAAATGTTGCGCAAGCGCCAACCGGCGATGATCTCGTCGCGCGCCTGCGGGCCAGCGCCAGGCGGCGCTCGCCGCGCTCCAGCCGTTCGGCGACGCTGGCGATTTGGGTGTTGGCCGACTTGTTGGCGAGGTCGAGGCCGACCTTGAGCGAGGTGATTTCGTTTTCCAGGCGCGCGATCGTGTCGCCGAGCGTCGTCACCTCCTCGAGCGTCGCGATTTGCGCCGGCGCGGACGGCGCCAACGCGAGCTTGGTGAGCGCCGGCGCGCCGAGCGACCCGGCGACGACGCCAAGCGCGACAGCCAGTGTGATGGTGGCGGCCATTGGAAGCGCGCGGGTGGCGAAGAGTTCCGCGACCGCGGCGCGGGCCGCGCGATCGGCGGACGCGATCGTCTCCCGCTTGGCGGCGATGGCGGTAAAACGCGTCTGGCAGGCGCGCCAGGTGCTGTCAAAAAGGTCGCGGGCGCCGCCGACGATGGTCGACTTGGCGACGAAGGGCAGGCCGAGCATGGCCGGCATGTCCGCGGCCGGCGAGCCGGCAACGGTCGCGGGCGCAATGTCGTTACGGCGCTTGAGCATGGGTCACTCCGGATTGGCGTTTCACCAATCGGTAACCATGTTCGCTTACCAATTGGTTACCATCCGGATGGCGGCGGCCGATTTCGCGATTTTGCCCATGCAAGCACGCCCGCCGGCCGCGCCCGCTATACCGGCAGGCCGTGTTCCTGCGCCAGCGCCTTGAGCGAGCGCTCCGGCCGCGCGCCCAGATGCCCGATGATTTCCGCCGCCGCCAGCGCGCCGAGCCGCGCCGAGGTCGCGTGGTCGCGTCCGTGTGCATGCCCAAAGAGAAAGCCGGCCGCGAACAGGTCGCCGGCCCCGGTCGTATCGACAACGCGTTCGACCGGGAATGCCGGCGATTCGATCGTGGCGTCGCGCGAAACGACGACGCAGCCCTTTTCGCTGCGGGTGACGACCGCAAGCCGCGCCTCGCCGCGCAGCGCGGCGAGGGCGGTGGCGAAGTCGGCGGTCTGGTAGAGGCTGCGCAGCTCCGATTCGTTGGCGAATAGGAGATCGACGGTGCCCGCGCGCACGAGATCGAGGAATTCCGCGCGGAAGCGATCGACGCAGAACGCGTCGGAAAGCGTCAGCGCCACCAGGCGGCCGGCGCCATGCGCGATTTTGGCGGCCTTGAGGAAGGCGTCCTTGGCGTTCTTGGGATCCCACAGATAGCCTTCGAGATAGACGATCGCCGCGCTCGCGATCGTGTCGGGATCGATGTCGTTGGGATGCAGATCCTGCGCCGCGCCGAGATAGGTATTCATCGTGCGCTCGCCGTCGGGCGTGACCAGCACATAGCAGCGCGCCGTGGAAGCGCCGTCGAATGCCGGCGGCGTGTCGAAGGCGACGCCGGCAGCACGAATATCGTGCGTGAAGACGCGGCCGAGCCCGTCGTCCTTGACCTTGCCGATGAAGGCGCTGCGCGCGCCGAGGCTTGCCGCGCCCACGATCGTATTGGCCGCCGACCCGCCGGAACTTTCCACGCCCGGCCCCATGGATGCGTAGATCGCCTGTGCGCGCGCCTCGTCGATCAGCGCCATCGCGCCTTTGCGCATGGCTTGGCGCAGAAGAAAATCGTCCTCGGCGCGCGCGATCACATCGACAATGGCGTTGCCGATGCCGAGGACGTCATGGCGAATCGCTGTCATGGGAATGCCTTTTGCGAGCAAACGGGGGCGCACTATAACGGGCGCGCGCGCCCTGACAACATGGCGGCGGCGCGATTGACCTTCCCCGCGCCATGATCGGCATGGAGGCCGCGTTTCAATGTCGCTCGCGCGCAATGTCGCCACGGTCGGCGCGGCCACCATGCTCTCGCGCCTCCTCGGCTTCCTGCGCGATATCGCCATCGCGGCCGCGCTTGAGCCGGGCCTGTGTCCGATGCGTTCTTCGCCGCGCTGCAGATCCCCAACCTGTTCCGCCGCCTGCTCGCCGAGGGCGCGCTCAACTCCGCCTTCGTGCCGGCGTGGCTGCGCGTGCGCGAACGCGATGGGCCGCGCGGCGCGCGGCGGTTCGGCGAGCGCGTGCTGGGCGCGACCTTCGCGCTTCTCGGCGCCATGGTCTTGGCGCTCGTCGTCTTCGCGCCCACTTTCGTGACGGTATTGGCGCCGGGATTCGACCGTGGCGGCGCGCGTTTCGACGCCGCCAGCCAATTCCTGCGCTTGGCTGCTCCCTATGTGGCGATCGCGGGCCTGGTCGCGGTCGCCGCGGCAATCCTCAATGCCAGCGGGCGCGTCGCCGCGGCGGCCTACGGGATCGTCGTCTTCAACGCCGTCATGCTCGCCGCCGCCGCCTGGGTCTTGTGGTCGGGCGCGGCGGCATTCGCTGGCACCGTGCTCGTGCTCGCCGTCGTCGCCGCCGGGCTCGCGCAGCTGGCGCTCGTGGGCGCGGCGGCGCTGCGCATGCCGCAATGCCCGCGGCGCATGACGCTCGGCCGCTCGCGCGACGTGCGCGCGCTGTTCGCCAAGGCGCTGCCCGGCGTCGTCGCCGGCGGCATGGCGCAGCTCACGCTGATGGGCGGCCTGATGGTCGCCTCCTCGCAGCCCGCGGCGGTGTCGTGGCTGTATTATTCCTACCGGCTGTATGAACTGCCGCTCGGTATCGCCGCGACTTCCATCGCCGCCGCCATCGTGCCGGCGATCGTCGTGGGCGTGCGCGGCGGCGATCACGCCGTCATCGCCGGCGTGCAGGCGCGCGGCGTTGAAATGGCGTTGGCGCTGGCGCTGCCGGCGGCGCTCGGCCTGGCGCTCCTCGCCCATCCGATCGCCGCGAGCCTGTTCGAGCGCGCGGCGTTTGGACCATCCGACAGCACCGCGGTGGCGGCGGCGCTGGTCGCGATGGCGGCGGGACTGCCGGGGCATGTCCTCGAAAAGGCGCTCGGCGCCATCGCCTTCGCGCGCGAGGATACGCGCACGCCGATGCTGGCGGGGCTGGCGGGCCTTGCCGCCGCGCTCGCCGCGGCGCTTTATCTCTTCCCGCGCCACGGCCATGTCGGGGTGGCGGCCGCCATCGCCGTTTCCGGCTGGGTCGGCGCGACGCTGCTTGGCATCGTGCTGGCGCGCCGGCGCTGGCTTCTGCTCGCGCGCGATTGTGCGCGGCCGTCGGCGGGCTCGAAGCGGCATTGGCGGGGCTCACGGCTTGCGGCGCCGCGCGCATGGCGCGCGCCGGTCTGCTGGCGCTCGAAATCGGCGCCGGATTGGCGGTTTATGGCGCGGCGCTGCACGCGCTTGGCGTCGCGCGGTTGGGCGATCTTTCCGCCATGCTGCGCGGACGATGATCCGCGGGCCTTGCGCCGGGCCGTGCCGTCATGGCATGTGGCGGCCGCGATGCGGAGAGGGGTCGGCGCGATGGCGTTCAAGCAACTGGTATTTTCCGGCGTGCAGCCGAGCGGCAACCTGCACCTCGGCAATTACCTTGGCGCGATCGTGAAATTCGTCGCCTTGCAGGCGCGCCATGACTGCATCTATTGCGTCGTCGATCTTCACGCCATCACGGTGTGGCAGGATCCGGCCGAGCTGGCGCGCGCCACGCGCGAGGTGGCGGCGGCGTTCATCGCCTGCGGCATCGACGCGAAGAAACATATCGTGTTCAACCAGAGCCAGGTGGCCGAGCACGCGGAACTGGCGTGGATCTTCAATTGCATCGCGCGCCTGGGCTGGCTCAACCGCATGACGCAGTTCAAGGAGAAGGCCGGCAAGGATCGCGAAAACGCCTCGGTCGGGCTCTATGCCTATCCGACGCTGATGGCGGCCGACATTCTCGCCTACCGCGCCACACACGTCCCGGTCGGCGAGGACCAGAAGCAGCATCTCGAGCTGGCGCGCGACGTGGCGCAGAAATTCAACAACGACTACGCCGCCTCGATCGCCGCGCGCACCGGCGAGGCCGCGTTCTTTCCCTTGCCCGAGCCGCTCATCCAGGGCCCGGCGACGCGCGTCATGTCGCTGCGCGACGGCGCCAAGAAGATGTCGAAGTCCGACCCGTCCGACTATTCGCGCATCAACCTCACCGACGACGCCGACGCCATCGCGCAGAAAATCCGCAAGGCCAAGACCGACCCCGAGCCGCTACCGAGCGAGGAAAAGGGCCTCGAGACGCGGCCCGAGGCCGACAATCTCGTGGGCATTTTCGCAGCGCTCGCCGAGCGCACGCGCGCCGACGTGCTGCGCGACTTCGGCGGCGCGCAATTCTCCGCCTTCAAGGCGGCGCTCGTCGATCTCGCCGTCGCCCGGCTCGCGCCCATCGGCGCGCAGATGCAGCGGCTGGCGCGGGACGCGGCCTATATCGACGCCGTCCTCGCCGACGGCGCGCGGCGCGCGCGAATCATCGCGGCGGATACGATGGCGTCGGTCAAGGACATCGTCGGCCTCGTGCGCTCTTGACGCGCGTGGCGGCGGAGGCGAACGCCCCCGCGCGGCGCGCGCGGGCGCAATCCGCGCATCCGGCTTGTTCTCGGGGCACCGGCCGTGGCAGCATTGCCGACTGATCGCATGTGGCCGCCGGGGGCGACCGCATTGCGGCGCGCCGCCATCGGCGTCTGGAACCGGCCGCGACGGCGGCACGCACGAGGGGGTCGATGAGCCGCAAGCGCCGCAGTTATGAATCGGGCCACAAACCGAAATTCCTCGTGGTGATCGACGATTCGCCCGAATGCGACCGCGCGCTCTATTACGCCAGCCGCCGTTGCGCGCGCATCGGCGGCAACGTCATCATGCTACGGGTCATCGAGACCGGCGACCACAGCCAGCAATGGCTTGGCGTCGCCGACATCATGCGCGCGGAGGCGCATGAGGAATCCAACGTCGTGCTCGACCGCTACGCGGCGCGCGCCAACAGTATCGCGGCGATCACGCCGGAACGCGTCATCCGCGAGGGGCACCGGGCGGAGGAAATCCTCAAGTTGATCGACGAGGACGACGATATCGTGGCACTGATCCTGGCCGCCGGCACCGGCAAGGAGGGCCCCGGGCCGCTGGTGGCGAGCCTCGCCGTCACGGCCAGCACCTACCCCATTCCCATCGCCATCGTGCCAGGACACCTCAGCGACGAGGAACTCGACGCCTTATCGTAAGGTGGCGGTTTCCGGCGCCACGGGTCCGATCGGCGTGTTTTTGGCGTGTTATCCTCGGTCGAGCGGCTGGCGTTGACCTTTTGGCGGTGCGCGCCACATATCTGCTATACTCGCAACGGTCACGGGAGCCTTGCACCCCCGATGGCAATGGAGATGACGCATGTTCATTCAGACCGAGGCCACGCCCAACCCGGCGACGATGAAATTCATTCCCGGCCAAGCGGTGCTT
>JACQAE010000080.1 GCA_016195095.1 Pseudomonadota bacterium | reverse complement strand
GCGCCCCCGATCCCGGCGCCACCAAGGGTCCCGGCGGTGCGGAAATAAGGGAAGCGGGCTGCACCGGTGCGGGCGCCGCCGCCTGCGCGGCGGAAAGCGTTTGCGTCTGTCCCGCAGGCGTGGTCACCGCGACCATGTTGGTCGCGCTGTTGATCACGACCGTATTGTGAATGTTGTTGTAGATGATGTTCCGTGGTGGCGGCGCCAAATAGACCGGCCGGTTCACATAGAGCGGTATTGGCACATAGACAGGCACCGGCAGCACATAGATTTCCACCGGCGGCGGCGGCGGCGCCAGGTCGATGAAATATGCCGGCCGCGGCAGCAGAAAGAACAGCGGTGGCGGCGGCGGTGGCGCAAATGCGAAATACGGATCGTCGAAGATCAGCACCGGCCGCTCGACATAAATGATCTCTTCCGGCGGCGGCGGCGGCACATCGTAGGTGATGAGTGTGAAGGTCGGCGGCGGCGCCAGCGGCGCCGTGAGATAGGCAAGGCGGCGGCGCGCGTCGGCGGCATGGGTGCCGGTGCGGTAGCGTCGTAGGTAGGACCAGTAGGCTTGCGGCGTATTGATGACGCGCGTGCGGCGCCAGGTTATCGCCTCGCGGCGAGCGGCGGCGATGGCGCGTACGCGTTTAGCCATGGGATGGTCGGGATAGGCCGCGAGAAATTCCTCGTAACCGCGAAGCGTGTCGCGGTCGAGCGCCGCGATATAGGCCTCCTCGGCGCCCATGTCGCGGATCGGCTTGGCGCGGGCCGCCGCGGCTTGCGCGATGGAGACCGGCGGCGCAGGTGCGTCCGCGGCGCGCTCGAAAAAGACGACGGAGCTCGATAGGTTCGCGGCATCCCAGGGCACTTCGGCGCCCTTGGTCTGCTCGTTGACCCGCAGGCGCACGCGCGTGAAAATCTCCGCGGCCGAAATACCGCCTTCGCGCATCATCTCGGCAAGCGCCTGCGCATAAGGCGAATAGGGGCCGGCGCGCTCGGGGGCCACGGTGCCCGGCGCGGCGTTGAACGCAACCAGCACGCCGGGTTCCGGGTCGACCAAGGCCAGGCCGCTGGCCAAAGGTTGGCCAGACTTGGCGAACGGGTGCGCCCGCGCAGCGTCGAGGACAACAATGCTGGCCTTGAGCTTCAACGCGGCGAGCCGGCGCGTGTAGTCGGAAACGCGGAGCGCTTCGGCGGGAATTTCAGAATCCTGCGCGATCTTGGCGTCGATCGGGACGAAGTAGTTCTCGCCTTCAAGCTGCAAACCGTAGCCGCTGAGATAGACAAAGGCGACGGTGCCGGGGCCCGAGGCAGACGCCTTTTCGAGGAAGTCGCGCAAGGCACGGCGCAGCGTGTCCTGGTCGAGATCGCGCGCGCCCACGACGTCGAAGCCAGCCGCTTGCAGCGTCTGCGCCACGAGGCCCGCGTCGTTGGCCGGCGTCTGCAGCGGCGCGGCTTGGTATGCGGCGTTACCGACGACCAGCGCGATGCGCTTTTCGGTCTGCTGCGCATTCGCGCCCGACGCCAGCGTGAACGAACCGAGCGCCAAGGCAACGACAAGGCGCTTCAACATGCGATACATGACCTTCTCACCCCGGTGACCGCGCGCAGCCTCATGGTGCGACGCAAAGCGACGGTTCGCATCGCTCCCAATTAAGTTGCCCCACCGATTCAATACATGAGACCGGTGACTTGCCCCGACATTTGCCATTCAAATATCGGGGTCGGACTAGAGCACATCACTTGCGGACTGAACACATGCTGAATGGAAGGGGTCCAAAATATGGCGGGCGCCCGGCCCGATGGGCGAGGCCGCCTTGCTGTTCGGTCGCGCAATTGCAAGCCCGATGGGCGCCGACGATCCCGCCGCGCGTGCCTAAGATATGAAGGCGGCGGCCTTTGCGTGCGCGACCGCGATCCGCCGGTGTCCGGCCAAAGCCTGGAACGTGGCCCGTGGACTTGGCCCGTGGACTTGGCCCGTGGACTTGGCCCGTGGACTTGGCCCGTGGACACCCGAAAGCCGAAACCCTTGAGGGTCTCTTCGATGTGCGTTACCTGCTTGCCAGGCGGAGGTCGGAGCCGACAAAGGGTGATGCCCGTGTGGGTCGCCGTCGGCATTTTGCCGCGCTTTTGTCGTACTCCGGTCTTGCCAAGCATGGCGCGGGCGCGCGCGACCAAGCGTCTCCATTGAAGGGTAAGGCGGAAGATAACGACGGGTATCGTGACGGTTTATGGTAATTCCAGCGTCGGTTTTGGGGCGTAGCCAAGTGGTAAGGCAGCGGATTTTGATTCCGCCATCCCCTGGTTCGAATCCAGGCGCCCCAGCCAATCGGTGGGATCCACGTGATCGTCACCGCGAAACGCGCGGAAAGCCCCGCATTGGCGCGGCTAGGGACACTAGCTCCCGTTTCGCTGGCCCGGGAGCGGCAGCCCGGCCAGCGAGGCGATGAAATCGGCAACGACCTCGCCCAGCATATTGACATGATCGCGCATCAGTCTTTGTGCCGCGTCCGCGTCGCCGCCGTCGATGGCCTTGATGATCGCTGCATGCTCCGCGTGCGACTTGCCCATACGGCCGGGTTGATAGGTAATGTAGCGGCGATAGGGGTTGACGCGGTTGCGCAGCGCGCGGCTTTCCTGCTGAAGGAAACGGTTTTTGCTGCCGACGAATATGCTTTCGTGGAATTCATTGTTGCTTTCGAAGAACGCCTCATAATCCTGGTCGCCAATGCGCTTGCCGGCAAGGCGGTGGATTTGATGAAGTTGTTTGCGTTCCGCCAAGGTCATGCGGCGCGCCGCTAGGCGGGCGCATAGGCCCTCCAACTCGGCCATCACCTGAAACATCTCGATCAATTCGACCAATGTCAGTTGCTTGACGATGGCGCCGTGATGCCGTCGCATCTCGACGAGACCACTTGATGCAAGGTGCCACAATGCTTCGCGCACGGGCGTGCGCGAAACATGGAAGCGGTCGGCAAGCTGCTTCTCGTCGAGGCGCGACCCGGGCGGGAGCTTGCCCAACAAGATCTCTTCTTCGAGCCGTTGCAGCAGATTTTCCGCGCGTGATACGCGCTTGTCGCGTTCGCCTTTTTGCGGCGATGCGGCGCGCTTCTTTGCCAATGTCGTGCTTCGTGGTGCCATCCGCCGCTACCTTTTCCGGTTCCACCAGTGAATAGCATGGCCCAACGACTCCCTAAACATGGCGCCAAGCCAAGCGCGCAGGCGTTTCCGCAGACTTTGCCGCAGCGCGCGACCGGCGTCGAAGCCCGCCTCGCGCCGGATTGGCGGTGCTGCCGGCGCGCCCGGTGCCACGCCGCCCGCCGCGCCGAGGCGCTCGCGCAGCGCCTCGGAAAACTCTTCTGTCAGCCGTTTGGCCACATCCTCGATTAGGCCGGTACGGCCGATTTGGGAGAGCTGCCCGGCCAGTGTGATGTCCGCGGCGATATCGACGACCACGCCTTCGGGCTGATCGGTGACGCGGTAGGATATCACGGCCGCTATTCTTGACCCGCCGCGGCGATCAACGCCTTTGCCTTCAATGCTGCCGCTAAGCGTGGCGTCGTCCTGCGTCACCCGTCCTTCGCCTTCGATCTTTGCCGAAAGCGGACCGACCTTGAGGTGGAATGTGCCGTGATAACGACCCTCGCCAAGGCTCTCGCCCAGCTCCGCGCCGGGAATGCAGCGCGCGACCGCGGGCACGTCCGACAGGAACCGCCATACCTCGTCAATCGGGCGGCCGGTCTTTATCTGTTGCTCGACGCGCATCGCCGCGGCGTCTATTCGTGCTTGATGGTGAACACCAGGCTGGTGCTGTCACCTTTTCCTTCATTAAGCGTATGGTGCGGATCCTTCGGCTCGAAGAGGACGCTCTCACCAGCGTGGAGCGTGAATTTTTCACGGCCGGTGTCGAACGTCAGTTCACCGCCGAGGACGTAGAAGACCTGCGACCAGGTGTCGTGGTGATGCATTTCGCCGCCGGCGCCGGGCGGCGCCCTGGACACCTGCACGGAGAATTCGCCATCGCCGAACGGTACGATGTTTGCGACCTTGAGGCCGCCGAAATGCGCCGGGGGCGTGAACGTTTCCGGATTTTTCTCCCTCCAGATTTTCATGAACGGCTCCTCGTGAGCGTGTGAAATATTGCGAAGTGAACTACTGCGAAGTGAGCTATTGCGAAGTGAGCTACTGCGAAATGTGCGCCATGTAGGGACTAAGGACCGAGCGAACCGGAATTTGCACGATCGCGGGGAAGCTCGACGCCAGGGCGTCGCGGATCGCCGCCGCGATCTCCTGTTTGGTCCTCGCATGCGCGCCGCCGCCGCCAAGGCCCTGCGCCACCTTCGGCCAGTCGCGCATTGGCAGGTCCATTTCGAATTCGCCGCCATAGGCCATGCGCTGCGGCAGCGCGATGGCGCCCCATTTGCGATCATCGAGCACGACAATAATGACCGGCCTATTGTAGCGTACCGCTGTTTCAAGCTCGATGGCGTGATAACCAATGCCGCCATCACCCACGAACACGACCACTGGCCGATCCGGATGGGCAAAACGGGCGCCGATCCCGTAAGGCACTTCAGCGCCCAGTGCGCCTGATTGCCCGGCGCGCAAGTAGCGGTTGGGATGCTTGAGCTGCACGCGCGCATCCACCCAAAAGTCCACATTGCCGTGCGAGCAGACCAGCGTCGCGTCGTCGGGCAACGCGGCGAGCACGGCGTCGATGGCGGCAACGGGGTGCAATGGATCGCCTTCATTCGATGCCGCACATTGCCCCGCGCGCTCTGTGCGCCATGCTTGCGCCAGGCCATCGACCCAGACGCGGTCAAGCCCTTCGGCGCGGATATCGGCCACCATATCGACAAAGGCGCCCGGCGAGGCGACGGCGCCGAAATCGGCCTTGCGATTGCGCCCCAAATTCGCCGGGTCGACGACGCATTGCATGACGCGAGTCGCCTGGCCGACCGATCGGCCGAATTCGAGATCGAACTCGAAATGGTGGCCGAGAAGAATGACAAGGTCCGCCTCTTGAAGGCCGCGGCGCAATGTCTTGTTGCAGGGGATGTAACCAGGGCCGATGCATTGCGGGTGGGTCTCCTCGATCGCGCCGCGGGCCAGCCGCAGG
This sequence comes from Pseudomonadota bacterium, assembly GCA_016195095.1. Classification (GTDB taxonomy): domain Bacteria; phylum Pseudomonadota; class Alphaproteobacteria; order Rhizobiales; family Xanthobacteraceae; genus JACQAE01. The sequence goes on along the minus strand of JACQAE010000080.1, from coordinate 14,511 downwards.
CTGGCAAAGGGAACATGCAATTGCTCGACAATTTTTTTCAGGTGTTGCGGCGGATCCCAGCGGACGTCATCGCCGATCAAGAGTAGCGGCCGTCGGGCGCCGGCGATGGCCGCGCGCAAGACGTCGCGATCGCGTTGCGAGAGGCCCGGCCAAGCGTGCGCGAAGCTGGGAAGATGGCCCTCGACCGCGGGCGCCGCCAGCACATTGACCGGAATCTCGAGAAACACCGGTCCTGGCGTACCCGCCCACATTTTTCGGAATGCGATTTCGATATATTCGGGAATGCGCTCGGTCTGCAACACCCGCGCGGCGAACTTGGTCACCGGCGCCATGATCGGAATATGATCCGCCGACATGCCGGCGCCGCGATCGAATGCGCCGGTGTTGGCCTGGGCGCCGATTATGAGCAGCGGGGTGCCCGCCATCCTGGCGACCAGCGCCGGCGTGACCGTGTTGGTGACGCCCGGCCCGAGCGTCACCGCGACGACGCCGGGTATCGCGGTGATGCGCGAAATCGCCTCGGCCATGAAGCACGCGCCAGCCTCGTGACGCGCATGGTGCAAGGGCAGCGCTTGCGCCGCGCACGCGCTATAGATCGAATTGAGCGGTCCGCCCGATACTGAAAATATTTGCCGGACGCCGAGCGCCTTGAGCGACGCGACGACGAGGTCGCCGCCTTCAAATCGATTGCCCGAACGCCCCGACGTGATCATGGTCAATAGGCCCGAGATTTGCCGCCGTCGACGGCGAGCGCCGCGCCGGTGACATAGGAGGCAATGTCGGACACCAGCACGCTCGCCAACTTGCCAAAATCCTCGGCCCTTCCCATGCGCCGCAGGGGCACTTCATCGAGCCAGATAGCCTCGGCCTGTTCGCGGCTTATGCCCTTTTCCCGCCGCGTCGAATCGATCAGGCCAACCATGCGGTCGGTATCGATCGGGCCAGGGCAGAGCGTGTTCACGAGGATATTGTCGCTTGCAAGCTCGACCGACAGCGTCTTGGCGATGCCGGTCATTGCAAGTCGCGTTGCATTCGACAACACCATGCTGGGCTGCGCGGTTTTGACGCCGACGGTGGTAATGCAGAGAATTCGTCCGCCGCCATTGGCGCGCATCGAAGGAATGACCCGATGCAAGAGGTCGATGACCGGCATCAACGTCATGTCGAGCGCCACCTGCCAGGCGGCGCGATCAATCGAAAGGAACGGCCCGGCGGCGGGGCCCGGTGTGTTGGCGATCAAGATATCGATGCCGCCCCACCGGCGCAGCACCGCGTCGCAACCGCGGGCGATGCTCGCGTGATCGCGAAGGTCCATGGCCATGGGCAGCGTTTCCGTTTGGCCCGCGCGTGCGATCGCCTCCGCTTCGCGTTCGAGGCTGTCGATGCCGCGCCCGGTCATCGCGACGCGGGCGCCCTCCGTGCCGAGGGCGCGAGCGCAGGCGAGGCCGAGGCCGCGCGACGCCGCGGTCACCAAGGCGCGCTTGTTTCGCAATCCGAGGTCCATCATGTCCGTCCATTGGCGGCCCAATTTGTAGTCATCTTTGTCGACAACATCAATTATGTTGTATACAAGAATCGAGACGCCACTTTCCCGCCGGTGGCGGTCTCTCGGGGCTCGGAAGAGCGACCGGGGGGCGGTTAGGCAATGCGAGCCTTGTCGCGTTGTGGAGCATCGCGCGACGGCGCTTTGCGCAAAGCTTCGCCTCCGCAATACGAGCGCGCGAGAAATTGCGTGCCGGACGGGCCTGGAACATCGCATTCGCGGCCCGCCGCGGCATGGCATTACCTTTAGGCGGCTGCAAACAAAGTGGCTTCGGCCGCAAAAAAAGCACGACTTGTGGCGCTCTCGTCCCGCCGGCAAGTCAACGACGTCGGCGTGAATTTCGATGCCACTCGATTGCGGAGCGATGCGTCAGACGCCGCCGGCGGCGATGGGCTTGCGTTTCTTGATCAATTCCCAAACGCGGCTGGGAGTTATCGGTGTTTCCTGAACCGGAACGCCCAGGGCGTTCTCCACCGCGTTGGCAATGGCGGCGGCGGGTCCGATCGCGCCACCCTCGCCCAGGCCCTTCATACCGAGCGGGGTAACGGGCGAGGGCGTTTGAATATGGTGGACTTCGATATCGGGCAGGCCGGGCGCGCTCGGTAGCAGGTAGTCGGCGAAGTTCGTGGTCAATGGCTGACCGTCCTTGTCATAGACGAAGTGCTCCCAGAGCGCCGAGCCTATTCCTTGCACCACCCCTCCACGCACCTGGCCATCGACGATCATCGGATTGACGATGGTGCCGCAATCCTCCACCACCACGAAACGCTTCAGCTTGATTTGTCCGGTCGAGAGATCGATCTCGACCACGGCCGCGTGCACCGCGTTCGTGTAGCTGCCGTCGGGCGGGCCATCGACAAACGAAATCGCGATCAGTCCCGGCTCCATGCCGGGGGGCAGATTTTCGACATTGCGCTGTGCCCAGCGCGCGAGGGTTTCAACGCCAATCGCACGCGTCGGGTCGCCCTTGACGCGCGCCTGCCGGTCGGCCAATTCGATTGTCTCGGGCCTTGCCTGCAAGTGCTGCGCGGCGATGGCGATCAGCTTGTCGCGGATGATGCCGGCGGCGCGGTGCGCCGCCCCGCCGCCAAGCGTTATGCCGCGACTGCCCCAGGTTCCAACCGAGTATGGCGAGGTCACGGTGTTGCCGTGCCGCACCAGGATATCCGCGGGCAAGATGCCGAGTTGGTCGGCAACGAGCTGGGCGAACGTGGTTTCGTGACCTTGGCCGTGACATTGTAGACCGCTATCGACGCTCACCGTTGCGTCGGGATGCATTTCGACCTTCGCCGATTCGTACCCGGTTTCGATCGGCGACCGGCGCCGCACGAAGTCAGGGGTGCCGTGCGCGGTCTGCTCGAGAAACAAAGCCAGACCGACCCCGATACGGATGTGCGGTTTTTCGGGTTTGCGCGCGCGCTCGACATCGGGCGCCACTAGTTCGCGGATTTTCACGAGACTCTCGGCATAGGAACCTTTGTCATAGGTGTAGCCAAGGATGTTCGTGTAGGGAAATTGGCCAATGAGGTTGCGTTCGCGCAGTGTGATCGGATCGATACCAAGCTCGATCGCGATCTCGTTCATCAGCCGTTCCTGCGAGAAGACCGCCGCCGGGCGGCCGACGCCGCGATAGGTGCCGATGGGGCACTTGTTGGTGGCGACCGCGCGATAGGTCGCCTCGTAGGCGGCGATGTCGTAGGGCCCGGGCAGGACTTTCGCGACCATGCCAGGATCGCTGGCGGCGGTGAACGGCCACACCGAATAGGCGCCGACGTCGACGGTGATGTCGGCCTTCAGGCCCAGAATTTTGCCCTCCGCGGTGACATAGGCTTCCAGTACGTGGACGTGCTCGCGTGCGTGGATGCTGGCGATGAGGTGCTCGCGCCGGTCCTCGATCCACTTGATAGGCCGCCGCGTGCGGATCGCCAGCCAGGCGACGAGCACGTCTTCGGCGAAGACATGGCCTTTGACGCCGAAACCGCCGCCAACCTCCGGCGCGATCACGTGGATCCGGTTTTCCTGCCAGTTCAGCTCCTGCGCGAGATAGGTGCGCATCAGATGTGGGATCTGCGTCGACGACCAGACCGTGAGAATGCGCCCGGTTGGATCGAGCGCGGCGATGACACCGCGGCATTCCATCGGAACGCCCGCCTGGCGTTGGTTGCGGTAGGTACGGCGGATGACGTGCCGCGCCCGCGCGCGCGCCGCCGCGATATCGCCGCCGGTTCTGGACTGCTCGATGAATAGGTTGCCGCGCCAGTTCTCGAACATCGCCGGTGCCCCGGGCGCCAGCGCGGTTTCGATGTCGGCTAGGACCGGGAGCGCGTCGTAGTCGACGAACACCGTCTCGGCGGCATCCTCGACGCTGTAGGAATCCGTGGTCAGCACGGCGGCGACGGGCTCGCCGACAAAGCGAACGCGCTCGCGCGCGAGGATCGGCTGCACGCAGGGCTGAACGCTCGGCAGATCGGAATTGGCGCGGATCCCGAGCGCGCCGATATCCTGGCCCGTGAACACGAGCGCGTCCGGAAAACCCGCGTGCAGCGCCGACACGTCGATACTGGCGAGCGTTGCATGCGCGAGCTGTGAGCGAACGAGCCGCAAATGCAGCATTCCGGGTAGAACCAGATCGTCGACATGGCGCGCCTGGCCGCTGACTAGGCGTGGATCCTCGAGCCTTAGGATACGCGCGCCGACGAAGCGCGGCTGATGTGGCGTGCGATCAGTCACTGTCGACCCGTTTGCGCTCGCCTATGGCGCGCCGGATGGCCGCGACGATGCCGTCATAGCCGGTGCAGCGGCAAATATTTCCCGACATGGCGTCGCGAATCTCCGTATCGGTTGGATCCGTCCCGCGTTCGACGAATGGAGCGAGCGCCATGATAAATCCCGGCGTGCAGTAGCCGCACTGCAGCGCGTGCTCGGCGATGAAGGCTTGTTGGAGCGGATGCAACGCGCCATCCTTTGGCATGCCCTCGATTGTCGCGATGCTCATGCCGTCGCATTGCACGGCAAAGGCGATACAGGACAGACGCGGCTGCCCATCCACATGCACCGTGCAGCATCCGCACGCGCCGTGCGAGCAACCGAAACGCACGCCATAACAGCCGAACTCGTGGCGCAGCACGTCGGCCAGCAAGCGGCGGGGCTCGACCGTAAGTGCCTTGGTGACGCCGTTGACGGTCAGGGTGATCTGCATCATGCCGCCGCCCCGGCGCGCGCGTAGGCGGTGAGCAGCGCGCGACGCGTCAGTTCCGACAGCAAATGCCGGCGGTAACCGGCGCTGGCTCGGACATCGCCGTAGCAACGTTGCGCCGCGGCCGCCGCGGCGCCGGCCTGCGCGGCAACGGACTCGGTCAGCCGTTCGCCGACAAGGCTCGCCTCGGCGGCGCTGGCGCGGACCGGCACCGATTCGGCGCCCAAGAGCACAATGCGGGCTCCGGTGACTTGCTCGCCGTCGCGCTCGACCACCGCGCCGACCGCCGCAAGGGCGAAATCGCCCACCCGCTCCGCCAATTCCAGGAAGTTGCCGCCCCAGCGTCCGGCCGGAATCCGGAAATGCAACGCCGAGATCATTTCCTGCGGCTTGAGGCTGGTGCTGAAGGCGCCGCGAAACAGCTCGCGGCCCTGAATTTGCCTCACGCTACCTTGCGACGCGGCGTCGACATGCCCGTCGAGAAGCACGAGCAGCCCGGGGATTTCGGCGGTCGGGTCGGCATGCGCGACGCTGCCCCCCGCGGTGCCGTGATTGCGAATTGTCGGATGCGCGATGTAACGCGCCGTTTCGCCGAAGACCGGCGCCATCCGTCGCAGGCCCAGGTGCTCGATCAGCATGCGGTGTCGCGTCAGCGCGCCAAGACGGACCGAGCCCGTGCCGATCGCAATATCCGCGAGCGCCAAACGGCCAATATCGATCAGCACCGACGGTCGCGCCAAACGAAGGTTCATCATCGCAACGAGGCTTTGCCCGCCGGCCAGCAGGCGCGCGTCCTCGCCGTGCTCGGCGAGCAGCGCGCAGGCGTGCTCGACGCTTCCGGCCCTGACGTATTTGAAGGCGGATGGTTTCATCGAAACGCGGCCGTCTCGGTCTGGGGGACGTGAACCCGCGCCGGTCCCCGGCCGTCCGTCGGGCTGGGCGAGATCGCCTATAGCAGGCAATACATAGACGTGGCAATCGTATGCAAGATTGGTATGATTGTCGACATGGAAGGGGACCGCGCAGGCATGGCGATGCGCCGAATCTGCAGAATTAACGCCCCTGCCAAGGGCGCCGAATGCGGGAGCGGGCGCCGCGCGATCGCGCGGCGTTCGCAGACACAGGAGATGAGCATGAAACGATTGTTGATTGCACTATTCGCTCTTGCTTTCGGATTTCCGGCGCAAGCGCAAGACAAGCTCGTGGTCAGCATCTGGGGCGGCAGCTGGCGCGACCTCGTCGCCGAGACCGCCGCCAAGAAATTCACCAAGGAGACCGGCGTGCCGGTCGAATTCATTACCGGCGGCACCATTGATCGCCTCAACAAGGCCAAGCTATCCAAGGGCAATCCCGAGAGCGACATTACCTTTACGACGTCGCATGTCGGCTGGCTCTACGCCAATGACGGGCTGTTCGAGAAACTCGATCTCGCCAAAATCCCAAACGCGAAAAATCTCGCCGATGAAGCGAGGATCAGCCCCTTTCATCTCGGCGGCTGGGCCTATGTCTATACGATTGGCTATCGCGCCGATCTGATCAAGGACATCAAATTCGAGAGCTGGGCCGATCTGTGGCGGCCCGAACTGAAAGGCAAGCTCGCGGCGCCGGACTTTGATCCGAGCCACATCATCGCCGTGGCCGCGATACTCTCCGGCGGCGATATCGCGCACTGGGAAAAGGGCCAGGCCAAGCTCAAGGCGCTCAAGCCAAACTTCAAGGCCTTCTACACCAACGACGCCAATAGCCAGCAGTTGCTCGCCACCGGCGAAACGCCCGTGCAGATCGTGCTGTCGATGAACGCCTACTACATGATCGGGCAGGGCGTTCCGATTACGGTCGCGATCCCGAAGGAGGGCGCGGTGCTTGGCGTCGATACCGTTGCCATCATGACGGGTACGAAGAAGGCCGAATTAGCCTATAAATTCATCGACGCGCTTTACGATCCGGAAATCCAGGCGCAGATCGCCAAGCTGAAAAAGGGAAGCCCCGCGGTGCTCAACGCCAAGCTTGACCCGGAAATTGCCAAGCTGCCGGGCGTCTTCACCAGCGCGGCGCAATGGAAGAAGCAGATCAATATCGACCCCAAGCTGCGCGCCGAGAAAACGGCGGAGTGGCGCAAATGGTTTGCTGAGAACATCATGAATTGATACGACGAGCGGTCGCGGGCATGTGCGCCCGCGACCATGTCGGCGCGACCGTGAAGACACAGCCCTTTCTTCGCAGTTTCGTGACGCCCGCCGCGCTTTGCGCGCTGGCTTTTCTCATCGCCATGGCGGCGGTGCTTCAATACAGCTTACGCGCCTATATCCCCGGTTCGCTCGATCCGGGCGGACTGACGCTGGCGAACTTCACCGCTTTGCTCAAGCCGCTCTATGCGCAGGTCTTCCTCAATACGGTCTGGATTTGCTTCTTGACGGCATCTTACACGCTCATTGTCGGCTATCCCCTGGCCTATGCGCTGGTCCATGTTCGCAACAGGTTCGCCAAATCGGCCATTCTCATCACCGTCGTCACGCCGCTTTTTCTCGGGGAAGTGGTACGCACCTATTCCTGGATCATCGTCCTCGGCAATAACGGTTTCATCAATTCGATTCTGCTGCAACTCGGTATCATCGAAACGCCATTCCAGTTCATGTTCACGCGCTTCGGCGTCGTCGTTGCTCTCGTGCACGTGACGATGCCGGTCATGGTGATCATGCTGGCGGCAGCGCTTTCGCATATCGACCGCGATTACCTCGAGGCCGCCGAAAGCCTCGGCGCGGGACGCATCCGCGCGTTCGCGACCGTGACCTTGCCGCTGTCGATGCCGGGGATCATCGCCGGCGTCACGACGTCATTCGCGTGGACCTTCAGCGCCTTCGCCACGCCGCAGCTGATCGGCGGCGGTCAGGTCAACATGATCTCGAACCTGGTGTACCAGCTTGGCTTCGCGAGCTTCAATTTCCCGTTCGCCGCGAGCCTGTGTGTCGCCGGGCTGGCGCTCACGCTGGCGGTCCTGTCGCTGCTGCGTCTCGCGACGCGGCCGCTTGAGAAGATGGGGCCGCACTGACATGCCGCGCTCGTCATTTCAGCGTCTGCTCGACATCGGCGGGACGCTCGTCGTCTTGGCCATTCTTGGCTTTTTGCTGCTGCCGGCCATTGTCGTGACCTTGGCGGCGTTTAACGACAAGGCGCTGCTGTCGTTTCCTCCACAAGCGCTGTCGTTGCGTTGGTTCGCTAAAGCCATCGCTTATGACGATTTTCGCGAAGGCTTTGGCAATGGTCTGATCGTGACGATCTGGAGCTCGACGATCGCACTCATCGTTGGCGCGACATTCGCGTTTGCCCTCGACCGTTACCAATTCCGTCTGAAAGCGGCGATCGAAGGTATTCTGCTATCGCCGCTTGTCGTTCCTCACTTCACGGTCGGTCTGGGCTTTCTTATTCTCGCGGCGCAAATCGGGCTCATGCGCGGCTACACCATTGTCGTCGTCTGCCACGTGATTCTCGTACTGCCATTCGTGCTTCGCAGCGTTTACGTTTCCTTGCGAAACCTCGATCGGCGCCTTGAGCTCGCGGCTTCCAGTCTGGGCGCTCCGCCGCACCTTGTCTTGGCGACGATTACGCTGCCGCTCCTGCTGCCGGGCCTGGTCAGCGGCTGGCTTTTTGCGGCAATTCTGTCCTTTAATGAATTCACCGCGTCGCTGTTCGTCACCGCTCAGCGGACGCAGACGCTTCCGGTCGCGATGTATAATTATGTGCGCGAATATGCCGACCCATCAATGGCGGCGATATCCGTGATGTATATCGTGGCGACCGCCGCGCTGCTCACTTTTGCCAATGCGTTCCTCGGTCTCGGCAAGGTCCTCAATGTCGAGCACGGCCGCTGACATGCGCCGCGACGTTCCGCAGGCGGCGGGCGGCGCCGGCGATGACATCGCGGTGCGCTTTAGCGGCGTGGCCAAGCGGTTCGGTGACGTGGTCGCCTTGAATGACGTCTCGCTGGCGATCAGGCGCGGCGAGCTGATGACGCTGCTTGGGCCGTCAGGTTGCGGGAAAACGACGCTGCTCAATCTGGTCGCGGGATTCTTCAGCCCGGATGCGGGCCAGGTTCTGATCGGCGACGAACTGGTCAACAACGTGGCGACCTACAAGCGCGAAATCGGCATGATGTTTCAGAATTATGCGTTGTTCCCGCATATGACGGTCGCCGCAAATGTGGGCTATGGCCTCAAGATGCGCCGCTTGCCAAGGGCGGACATCGAACGCCGGGTCGGCGATGTCTTGGCGCTCGTCAAGCTCGCGGGGTTGCAGGAGCGCAAGCCGCGCCAACTCTCGGGCGGTCAACAGCAACGCGTCGCCTTGGCTCGCGCGCTGGTCATCAATCCCAGGGTGCTCTTGCTCGATGAGCCGTTTTCCGCGCTCGATAAGAATCTGCGCGCATCGATGCAGGTTGAACTCCGCGAGATCCAACGCACGCTCGGCGTGACAACGATTTTTGTGACACACGATCAGAGCGAGGCCTTGAGCCTTTCCGACCGCATTGCCGTCATGTTGGAGGGTCGGGTTCGCCAGGTTGGCGCGCCCGCGGAGATTTACGCACAGCCTTGCGAGCGCTTTGTCGCATCGTTCGTCGGCGACGCCAATGTGCTGCGAGGCCGTCTTGATCGCGTCGCGGGAGGCGAGGCGATCGTCGCGTTGGGTGACGCACGAGTCAAGGTGTCGGCGGTGCCGCTGACGGGGCTCGCATCGGCCGCCGCGGTCGATCTGTTCGTTCGACCGGAGCAGATGCAGGTCTCGGACGCGCCAGGGCCATGCGCCAGTGTCGGTACGGTTGCGGCGCAGATCTATCAGGGCGGCCATGTCGACTTGTATCTCGACTCCGTGGATTCCGTATCGGGCCGATTGTTGGTGCGATTGCCGGGTCACGAGGCGATGACAAGGTGGCCGATCGGCGCGCGGGTGAATATCTCGTTTGACCGTGACACAGCGGTTGCATTCCCGGCTTAGAGCTTTATCGCTTCAGGTTGAATCGTGCGGCGGCTCTAACCCTTTTTCGCGCATGGTTTTTGTCCCGAAAAGCGGTTCCCACTTTTCGGGATCATGTTCGAGGCAGGGCCGGGCGACGATAAGCGTCCCTCCATTCCGCCTCACGTCGGGAAAGGGAAGGTAACCGACGCGCGGCGCATCTTCACGCGCGACGTTGGCGCGCGCGGCATCAGCCTTTTCCGTGACCGCGGGAAAGCGGGAGCTTCGCGATCTCGCGTATGGTGTCGCGGTTGGGCTCGAAACCGAGGCCCGGCGTCTGCGGCAGCGTCAGCCAGCCATCCTCGGGCGCGGGCAGGTCGTTATAAATCCGCCGGCACAGTTCCACCGCGAGGTAGTGGTACTCGACCAAGCCGCCATTGGAGACCCCGGCGTGCAGGTGCATGTTATGAAACGGCCACGCGCCGCCATTCGCGAGCGGTACGTTGAACGCCGCGGCCAGGCCCGCGATCTTGAGGCACTGGGTGAAGCCGCCGCTGATGACGACATTGGGCTGCAGATAATCGACCGATTGATGCAGCAGCAGGTCGCGAAATCGGAACAGGAGGCCCTCGTTCTGTCCGCAGGCGAGCGCCATGCCGGTCGAGCGGCGCAACTGCGCCATGAGAAGCGGATCGTTCTGCGTGACCGGCTCCTCGAAGAACGAGATGTTGCAGCTCTTCACCATCTGCGAAAGCCGCGCCGCGTGATCGAGATCGAGGCTGCAATTGGCGTCGATGAAAAGCTCGATATCCGGTCCCACGGCCTCGCGCACGGCGCGGATGCGCGCCGCGTCGTCGCGAATGACGTCGCGCAGCGGGCGCGTATCGCGCCGCCGCAGCGCGTCATGGCCGACCGTCATCTTGAGGCGACGAAAGCCGCGCGCGACCCATAGAAGCGCCGCCGCGGCGAGCTGTTCGCGGTCGAGAAAGCCGAAACCAAAAGTGGCGTAGAGCGGCACGCGCGGCCGCATCCCGCCGAGCAGGCGCCAAACCGGCTGGCCCAGTGCCTTGCCCTTGATATCCCAGAGTGCCACGTCGATCGCGGCCAGTGCATGCGCCGCGTAGCCGGTCTGCCCGCGCGGCATCAGCGTCCAGTATAGCTTGTCCCACACATGCTCGTGCGCGAGCGGATCGTCGCCGACGATCGCGGGAGCGGCGACGGCGTTGATCGCCTGCGCGACCACGTCTTCCTCGGTGATGGCGGTGAAGCCATGGCCGACGATCCCGCCATCGGTTTCGACCTCGACAAGGCAGGCCGAGAGCTGCGTCTTGCGATCGAGACCGAGCAGGTCGATCTGCAACGGAACATTCAGCGGAATGGCGGTAACGCGGGCGATCTTCATGATGTGCTCGACGGCGACGCGAGGCGACTGGGTGAAATCAGGTGACGTGCACCACCTGGGTGGGGTCGATGGACATCCAGACGCGGGCGCCGACGTCGAAATCGACCGCCGGCGGCGCGGATACCCGCAATGGCATATTGCCGCCGAGCGGCGCGACGATGTAGTCCCAGAACTCACCGAGATAGGCGCGCTGCGTGACCGTTCCTTCGATCGACCACATGCGGCGGCCGGCGACCGGCGCGGGCGCCGCGCCCGCGAGCCCGATGCTTTGCGGACGGACCGAGAGGGTCGCGTCGCCGTCAAGCTCGGCCGCGAACGCGAAGAGCGTCGTGTCGGCGGCAAATCCGTCAAAGCGGATCACACGCCCTTGCGCCTTTCCTTCAAGGAGATTGGTGCGGCCGATGAAGCCGGCCACGAACCTGGTCTTCGGGTTGTTGTAGATGGCGTAGGGCGTGCCGACTTGCTCGACGCGGCCGTGGTTCATGACCGCGATGCGATGCGACGTCACCATCGCCTCGGCCTGATCGTGCGTCACGTAGATCGAGGTCATGCGGAATTCGTCATGCAAACGGCGAATCTCGAAGCGCATTTCCTCGCGCAAGCTGGCGTCGAGGTTGGACAGCGGCTCGTCGAGAAGCAACACGCGCGGCTCAACGACCATCGCGCGGGCGAGCGCCACGCGCTGCTGTTGACCGCCGCTCAACGTGGCGGGGTAGCGCTCGGCCAGGTGGCGCAAGCGCACAATGTCCAGGATGCGCTCGACTTTCTGCTTCACCGTCGCCGCATTCAGGCCGCGCAGCTTCACGCCGAAGGCGACATTCTGTGCCACGGTCATATGCGGCCAGATGGCGTAGCTCTGGAAGATCATCGACATGTTGCGGCGTTGCGGCGGCTGGCTTCCCGATGGCGATGACAGCACCTCGCCGTCCATCGCGATCGTGCCAGCGGTCGGGTGGATGAATCCGGCGATCATCCGCAGCGTCGTCGTCTTGCCGCAGCCGGACGGGCCGAGCAGCGACACGAACTCGCCGGCCCGCAACTCCAGGGTGACGTCGTCCACGGCCGTAACCTTGCCGAAGCGGCAGCCGACGCCATGCAGCGCAAGTCTGATCGCGTCCGGCGTGGTCGGTTCCGGCATCATGGCGCGCCGCCTACTCGCCCTGCCGTGCCAGGAATTCCCGGCCGAGCAGCGCGTATCCGATTCCCACGATCGCGATGATCACCGCGAGCAGCAAGAGACCAAGTGCCGCGGCGGGTTCGAGCGCCCCCTCATCCGCGAGGCCGAGCAGCATCACCGACATCACGCGTGTATTCGGCCCGTAGAGGAAGATCGCGGTGCTGAGTTCGCGCGTCGCTGGAATGAAGACCAGGAGCCACGCGCCCACCAAGCTGCCCTTGAGCAGCGGCGCGACCACGCGTCGAATTGCCGTGATGCGTCCGCCGCCGAGAATACGCACCGCGTCCTCCAATTCCGGATTGAGGCCCCTAATTGCCGCGCTGGCGTTGGCGTAGGCGATCGGCAGGAAACGCGTCGTGAAGGCGAGGATCATGATCGTGGCAGTGCCGTAGAGGGCGAACGGTTGGGGAGCATAGGCGGCGTAGAAGCCGATGGCCAACACGATCCCCGGCACCACGAACGGTGCGAGGCAGAGGAAGCTGAGGACGCCGCCAAACGGCATCAGCCGGCGTTGAACGATGTAGGCGATGGCGAGCGCCAGCGCGAGCGCGAACGAGGCCGCGGCCGCCGCATAGGCAAGGCTATTGATGATCGAGCGGCTGGCGGATTGATGTTCGAACAGGATGAAGCGAAAATTATCGAGGGTGAGATTGCCGGCATGAAAACCCGTACCCCAGGTCTTTGCGAAGGCGGCCTGCGCGATGACGACTAACGGGAGGATCACCGATAGCGTACAAACAACCATCGATCCGCCAAACACTACCCAACGCAGGCGACCGAGCGCGATCAGCGTGCGCGCGCCACCCTTGCCTGTGACCGTGACGTGTCCGCGGCCGCCGATCAGGCGTTGCTGCACGAGGTAGAGCAGAACCGTGACGGCGAGCAGCGGCAGGACATAGGCGGCCGCCACCTCGACGCGCACCGGATAGCTGAAGAATTCCAGTAACTGCGTCGTGACAACATTGTAGCGCGCGGGGATCGCGATCATCGCCGGCGAGCCGAACAGCGCGATGGCCTCGAGGAAGGTGATGATGGCGCCGCCCAGAATCGCCGGTAACGCCAGCGGCAACGTGATGAACAGGGTCGTGCGCCAAACGCCAGCGCCGAGAATGTTGGCGGCTTCCTCCATCTCGGACGACATTGTCTTGAGCGCGGCGGTGGTGAACACGAAGATGTAGGGATAGCTGTAGATCGCAATGATGAAGACGAGGCCCGGAAAGGAGAAGATGTTGAATATGCCCTTCTCGGCTCCCGTCACCGCGACGATGGCGGCGTTGAGCCAGCCGGCGTTGGGTCCGGCGAGGAGGATCCATGCGAGCGCGCCAAGATAGGGCGGCGTCAGGAACGCCCCGAAGGTCAGCACGCCGACGAGCGTCTTACCCGGCATGTCGGTTCGCGACACCGCCCAGGCCATCGGCACCGCAGTAACGATGCACAGGGCGGTCACCGAGACGCCGAGCACCAGCGAATTGCGCAGCGCCGCGAGGTAGCGCGGCTGGCCATAGGCCGCCGCGAAGTTGGCGAGCGTGAATTGGCCGCTGCCCGGGTCTTGCAGGCTGCTGAGCAGGAGCCGCGAGAGCGGATTGACGATGAGAAAGGCCAGGACGACGACGAGCAGAATCCAAATGCCGATGCTTGGTTCGACGTGACGCAGCCGCGCCATGACGCCGGGCGAGCGCCGCCCGGTCACTGGCCAAAGATGTTGCGCCACAGCTCGGCTACCTCGGGGATTCCCACGACGATGTCGTCAACGGTGGGTCGGATCACCTTGATGTCGCTGACCGACTTGACGCCCGGCAATGGCGGCACGTCGGCGCGCATCGATTCGTAACGCGCCTTGACGAGGATCCGGTTGAATTCGACGCCGAGTAGGAACTCCATGAACAGGCGCGCGGCATTGGGATGCTGTGCGTTCTTCAGGACGGCGGATGGCGTGGAGACGAGAATGGCGCCGTCGGAGGGGTAATGGATCGCGAGCGGGGCGCCCTTGTCGGCGCGCTCGACGACGGGCGCGATCGGCGTCGCGGCAACCAGTCGTTCGCCGGAGTTGAGCAGGGTCGTGGCATCGAGCAGCGAACGACTGACCTGCGGGCGCAGGCGCTCGAGCCGCTCAAGATAGCTCCTGCCGTAGAGCTTATGGACCGCCGCCGCCCAGGTGCCGGCGAACCCGCTGAAACCTGGGTGCCCAAGTGCGAGCTTGTCGGTCCATTTCGGATCGAGCATGTCGGTCCAGGTCTTCGGAGCTT
>JACQAE010000050.1 GCA_016195095.1 Pseudomonadota bacterium | reverse complement strand
GATGATCTTCACGGCGCAGCAATTCGACGCCATGCCGCAGATCATTCTCGGCATGGTCATCATCGGTTTCACCTGGATCATTCTCGACCATTACCTGCTGCGCCCGATCGAGTTCGACACGATCGAACGCTGGGGGCTGATCCAACGATGAGCACCCAGAACATGTCGCGGCCGGCCGATACCAGCGCGCTGCGCAATCTCATTCTGGCGATGAACCGACGTTTTGGCCGCCAGCGCCTGCGCCAATTCGTGCTTGGCGCGATTCCGTTCGTCGGGCTGCTGGCGCTGTGGGAGGCGAACACGCTTTTCGGCTGGCTGCCGCCGGTCCTCATTCCCCCGCTCGGCGACGTCGTCGGCGCGATCGGAACTTTGCAAGCGGGCTGTCGCGGCCTGTGGGCGGTAATCAACGCCGACCAAAGCTGCCAGATGACCAACCACATGATCGCGAGCATCGCACGCGTCGTGCTGGCCGCCGCGATCGGCCTGCCCATGGGCGTTGCCTTTGGAATCCTGGCGGGAATGAACCGTACGGTCTCGAGGCTTCTGGAGCCAATCGGACTATTCGCCAACTCCATTTCCGGAATCGCCTGGATCCCGCTGGCGATCGTCTGGTTCGGTATTGGCTGGAAGACCACCCTCTTCATCATGCTCAACACCATTTTTTGGCTGTTGTTCTTCAATGCGATGCTGGGGGTCTACGTGCCGGGCGCGATGCCGAGCATCATCACCGGCATTCGGATGTCGATGGGATTCGGCTGGCGCGCACTGATCGCGGCGGAAATGATCGGCGGCACCAGCGGCCTCGGATTCATGATTTTTGCCTCGGCGCAGGAGTTCAAGATGGAAGAGGTCGTTCTCGGGGTGGTCGTCATTGCGATCATTTGGTTCGCGACGGACAAGATGATCCTGGAGCCGCTCGAACGGTGGACGATCCACCGCTGGGGGCTCGTTTGGACGCCGCGTTGACATGGTGGAATTGTCCGAAATGGCGGTCGTCGCGGCGCGAGGTCGATCCGTGGCCGGGATGAGGCGTTGGTTCCACCGCCGGGACATTCGGTTTATCGCCGTCGTCGCGTCGCTTCTGGTCGCGTATTGGGGCTATGGTTATGCGAGCGGCCCATCGAAACTGACCGGACGATTGAAGGATCAACTTTCCGGGTCGGATCGGGTGAATATCGTGGTCGTCACGAAGTTCGCACCCGAGGCCTTCCATATGGGAATCTATCAAGATGTCGGACGAATTGCCGGCACGGACGGCAATCGAGCGTTGCTTTATGGCGTGCGTCCCGCCGACGTGCGGGCGCTTTCACGCAACTATTGGATATCCGGCATCGATCTTGCCCCGCGCGCGGCGCGATAGCACGGCCGGCGCCGTCTTTCCTTCGGCCATCAAAGCGCCGTTCATCCTGCCGTTGCGCGTTGGGGCCTTTCTTGAGGGCCGGCAAAGGCGACTCCGCTTCCTCGGATTCCGGCACTCTCCGCATGAAATCCACAACTCCGACGCCGTTCGCGCTTGTCGAGGCTTGCAACAGGCGGCATATGTGTTGCGCCGGGCGAATGCAGGGGAAATGACGTGGCCGCAGGTGATGCGATTTCTGCGCTCGGCGCGTGCGCGACCAACAAGGACCAGCCGCTCATCGACGACATCCGCTTGCTCGGAACGATACTTGGCGACACGGTACGCGAGCATGAGGGTGACGCCGTCTTCGAGCAGATCGAAACAATTCGCCAGCTCAGCGTCGATTCGCATCGCAGCACCGACCCCCAGGCGGGCGCCAAGCTTGAGGCATTGTTGAACGCAATGCGTTCAAGCGAGGCCGTCACGGTCATTCGGGCGTTCGGCTATTTCTCGCATCTCGCCAACCTCGCCGAGGACTGCCACCAATTACGCCAGCGTGCGTTGCTGGACGCGCGCCAGGAGCCCACGGATGGCAGCCTGACGCGCGCTTTCGAGCGCCTGGGCGCCGCCGGCGTCAAGTTCGCGGACATTTCACGCGCCCTTGCGCAGAGCTGGGTGTCGCCGGTTCTCACCGCCCATCCGACCGAGATTCAGCGCAAGAGCACGCTCGACGCGGGGCGCGCGATCGCCGCCCTGCTGGCCGAACGCGAACGCCTGACCGGCGCCGTGGAACTTGCGAAGAATACCGACCTCCTGCGCGCCCGCGTCACGCAGCTTTGGCAAACCCGGATTCGTCGATTTTCCAACTTGAACGTCCAGGATGAGATCGAGAATGTCCTTAGCTATTACCGCACCACGTTCCTGCGCGAGATCCCGCGCCTATACGCCGCGCTGGAAGAGCGGCTTGGCGGTGACGTCGCATCGTTTTTTCGCATGGGAAACTGGATCGGCGGCGACCGCGACGGCAACCCGAATGTGAATGCGGATACGTTGGCGATGGCGTTGCGCAAACAGAGCGAGACGGTGCTGCGCCACTACCTGGCCGAGGTTCACGAACTTGGCGCCGAGCTTTCGATTTCGCAATCGCTGGTGAACTGTTCCCCGCCATTGCAGGCCCTCGCGGACAAATCGGGAGACGAGGGGCGCCATCGCGAGGATGAGCCCTATCGACGCGCATTGATCGGAATCTATGCCCGCTTGGCCGCCGCGCTCAAGACATTGACCGGGAGCCAGGCCTTCCCGCATCCGGGGATATCCGGCGCGCCCTATGTCCGCGCCGAGGAATTTCTGTCCGACCTCCATGCAATCAGGGATTCGCTCTGCCGCAATCATGGCGCGCCCTTGATCGCGCCGCGGCTCGGCCCGCTCATCCGCGCCGCCGAGGTTTTCGGATTTCATCTCGCGACCACGGATCTGCGCCAGAACTCGGACCAACACGCGGCCGTCGTCGGCGAGCTTCTGGCGGTCGCGCGGATCGAGCCGTCCTACGCGGATTTGGACGAGGTCGGCAAACAGGAATTGCTGCTGGCGCAACTTTGCAAGCCGCAACTCCTGCGCATTCGCGACGCCGCCTACTCGGCGGAGACCCACGGCGAGCTGGCCGTGTTCGAGGCGGCGCGGACGCTGCGGGAACAGTTCGGGCCGAATGGGATCCGCCACTACATCATCAGCCACACGGAGACGGTGAGCGACCTGCTCGAGGTGCTGCTGCTGCAAAAGGAGGCCGGCCTATTGCATGGAACGCTCGCGCCCGAGGACGCATCGCTTGCTCGCGTCGATCTGATCGTCGTTCCGCTGTTCGAAACGATCGAGGACCTGCGCGCCGCGGTCGCCATCATGCGCGGCTTTTACGCGTTGCCGGGCATCGCCGGACTCGTGCGCAACTCCGGCGGCGAGCAGGAAGTCATGCTTGGCTACTCCGACAGCAACAAGGACGGCGGATTTCTGACCTCGAACTGGGAGCTGTACCGTACCTCCACCGCGCTGGTCGGCTTTTTTGAAACCCAGCCCGGCCTGACGCTGCGGTTGTTCCACGGCCGCGGCGGCGCGGTCGCGCGCGGCGGCGGCCCGAGTTACCAGGCCATACTGGCGCAGCCGCCGGGAACGGTGAAGGGCCAGATCCGCCTCACCGAACAAGGCGAGGTGATCAACGCGAAATACGCAAATCCCGACATCGGCAGAGGCAACCTCGAGACGCTGATGGCAGCAACGCTGGAGGCCACGTTTCTGACCGCGAAGGAAGACCCGGCGGCAGAATTCATGATTGCCGCGGAGAAACTTTCGCAATTGAGCATGCACGCATACCGGAAGCTGGTATACGAGACGCCGGGTTTCACCGACTACTTTTTCTCCGCCACGCCGATCATGGAAATCGCGGAACTCAATATCGGTTCGCGCCCCGCGTCGCGACGCGCGACCCGACGCATCGAGGATCTCAGGGCCATTCCCTGGAGCTTTTCCTGGGGACAAAGCCGCGTCGCCCTGCCGGGCTGGTTGGGTTTTGGCACCGCGGTCGAGACATTTCTCGCGGCCGATCATGCCGCGCACCTTTCGCTGCTGCGGCGCATGCAGGCACAATGGCCGTTCTTCCGAACGCTTCTGTCCAATATCGACATGGTGTTGGCCAAGGCCGACCTAGGCGTGGCGCGGCGCTATGCCGGTCTGGCGTCGGACAATGCCTCCGCCGGCAATATCCTGGCGGTGATCGAGCGGGAATGGTTGAGCACGATCAAGGCGATCGAGACCGTCACCGGTGAAACACAGCGTCTCGCCGACGATCCCGCGCTCGCCCGCTCCATCGCGCATCGCTGCGCCTACATCGCGCCCCTCAATCACCTGCAAGTCGAGCTGTTGCGGCGCAGGCGAGCGGGAAGCGGCGATGAAAACGCGCAACACGGCATCCTGATCGCAATCAACGGAATTGCGGCGGGCCTGAGAAACACGGGCTAAGGCGCGTCCAGGTGGCGACAGCCTTGCCCCCGATAAGCCACATGCGTTGGGTGGGCTGGCACAACCGGGACTTGCCACGATCGGACCCGGCGGTGGCTGCGTCGACGATGGTCGTTCGGGAGACCTTGCGATCAAACCCAGCCCGTGTTCGTCGCGTGTGGAGGCCTCGAGCGGCGGACCGGCCGCGCCCTATTGACGATGCAAGCGGGTTCACCGAGCATGGTGGCAGATATGCCGCAGCGTGGGATTCCACTTTCGTGCGAGAATGGTTGCACGGCGGATGGGCGAACGCCGGCATGGGTTTGACCCACATCCATGCGACATCGCGAGCGCGACCAAGGGCCTGCCGGAGGATGCGAGGGGCGCGGATATTCGCGACACCGGGGATTTCGCCGTGGCCAGCGCAGGCGATCTTGCCATGCGTTGCCGAGGTGCCGGGGACGAGGGGGATGGATGCTGAGGATTGAAGGTCTGACGAAGGCTTTCGACGATCTTGTCGCCGTCGATAAGGTGTCATTCGAGGTGCCCAAGGGCCAGATGGTTGGAATCATCGGCCGCTCGGGTGCCGGCAAATCGACGCTGCTGCGCATGATCAACCGCCTGACGGACGCAACATCGGGACGAATTCTCTGCGACGACGTGTTCGACGGCGAAGTCGACGTCTGCGGATTGAAAGGCCGGCGCGTGCGCGAATGGCGCGCACGGTGCGCCATGGTCTTTCAGCAGTTCAATCTCATCCCTCGCCTCCAGGTGATGACCAACGTGCTGATGGGCCGCATCAGCTACCACGCGACGCTCCCGGCGCTGCTCATGATGTTTCCGGCAAAGGATCGCGCGCTCACCATTCGCGCGCTTCAGCGCCTGGATATGGTGTCCCACGCAATGCACCGGGCGGACGAATTGTCCGGCGGCCAGCAGCAGCGCGTGGCGATCGCCCGCGCGTTGGTGCAGGAGCCGAAAATCCTGCTTGCCGATGAGCCGATCGCTTCCCTCGACTTGCGCAATGCGACGATTGTCATGGATGCGCTGCGGCGCATCAACAAGGAAGACGGCATCACCGTCATATGCAATCTGCATCTCTTGCAGACGGCGAAGGATTATTGCGATCGGATTATCGCCATGCGCAAGGGTGCCATCGTGTTCGACGGCCCGCCCTCGGAACTATCGGATGCGCTCGCGCGCGAGATTTATGGTAGCGACAAAGGCGGCGACGACGATGTCGAGTTGGCGTTTACGGCGACATCGGCGCCGACTGATTTCGCGAGATCGGCGACAAGAAGCGGCGCCGATTGACAGATTGGCCTATGTCCTATTCGAAACGGTCGAGCGAAACGAGCGCAAGACATCGAAGCGGTCTAACCGAAGGAGGCGATCCATGAATTCCAAGCGTGTCCGTGGCCTGCCGTGCGCCGTCGCGCTGGCGCTGTTCTTTTTTCCCGCCGCGACGGCGTCGGCCGATAGTTTCATCGGTGGCTGGCAAGCGAAGTTTCCGGTCGTCAAGTATGGCGTCATTCCGGTCGAAACCCAGTCTCAGACGACAAAATCAATGGATGAGTTCATCAAGCACGCGGAGAAGGAAACCGGCGCGAAATGGGAACTCTACACGGCGACCGACTATTCGGGCGTGATGAATGCCTTGATCGCCGGGCAGATTCATTTGTCCTGGCTCAGTGGCTTTAGCTACTGCCAAACATTCATGGACAGCAAGGGCGGGGTCGAACCGCTGGTCGCGGCGCAGGAGCCGGACGGGTCGATGGGCTACAATGCGGTCATCATCGTGAAGGCGGACAGCCCCTACAAGACCTTCGACGACCTCAAGGGAAAGGTCGTCGCGCGCACCGATCCGCTTTCCGGCTCGGGCTACTTGATTCCAACGGCGGCGTTCCGCGCGATGGGTAAGCCGGTCGATGAATATTTCAAGAGCCCGCTCTCGGGCGGGCACCCGCAAGGCGTGCTCGGCGTCATCAAGGGCACCTATGACGCCGCGTTCACATGGACTTCGAAGAACGACAATATCGGCAATCTGCGCGCCATGATGAACAAGGGGCTTCTCAAGCGCGAGGAAATTCGCGTCATATGGACGTCACCGCCGCTCCCATCGCCTCCGGTCGTCATCCGCAAGGACCTGCCGCTTGAAATGCGCGCCGACTTGGAGAAGTTGTTCGTGCGGCTCAAGGACCACGACATGAAGCTTGCGGAATCCGTGGCGCAAGGCAAAACCAATGGCATGGTTCGCGTCTATCACGAGGACTACGGGCTGATGTGCCAGGCCGCGGACGACGAACGCGCGGCGCGCAGGAAGCGGTGACCGGACGCCATTGGTGGGCACGCGGCTCCCGCTCGCGCGCCCACATCCACGAGCGGATTGGCTTGGCATGAACATTCGCGAACCGACGGCATTGGCCGGCGCGAAGGAGCGCGGCTCCGCGGCCCAATTCGAGGAGCGATACTTAGCCTTCCGCCGCCGCAAATTGATCTATAACGCGCTGTTCTGGGGCGGCTTCATCGCCTGCGTGATCGCGGCCGGCATCACCGCGAAATTCGATGTTTTCACGCTGCTCAAGGGGCTCCCGCGCACGACGGAATTCCTCGTGAAAATGGTTCCGCCGATCACGCTGTCGACCTTCGCGGCGGATATCGGCGAGTGGTATTGGGGCATCGACAAATGGCTCAACAGTCTCCTGAACACGTTGCTGATGGCGTATCTGGCGACCGTTCTCGGAACGATCGTCGGCGGCGCGCTGAGTTTCCTGGCCGCGCGCAATCTGGCGCCAAATTTCCTGACCTATTGGGCGATGCGACGCACGCTCGAGATCGCCCGCACCGTGCCGGACATCGTGTGGGCGCTCCTGTTCGTGATGGCGTTTGGCATTGGTCCGCTGCCCGGCGTCCTTGCGATCACCGTGCACACCATCGGCGCCCAGGGAAAGCTGTTCGCCGAGGTGAACGAAAATGTCAGTCCGTTGCCGCTTGACGGCATCCGCGCCGCGGGCGGCAACTGGCTGCATGAGATCCGCTACGGCGTCATCCCGCAAGTCATGCCGAATTACATGTCCTACACGTTCTGGCGCATCGAATTGAATGTTCGCAGCGCCACGATCGTGGGCTTCGTGGGCGCGGGTGGGATCGGACACGATCTCTTCACGTCGATCCAGCTTCTCTATTTCGCGGATGCGGGGGCGATCCTGCTGATCGTGGTCGTGACAATCATGCTCATCGACATGTTGAGCGAAAAATTCCGCCACAGCGCCATCGGCAAGGCGAGCTTCTCGCATTAAGGCCATAACGATGAACGTTCGCCTGGCGGATCTGACCGACGCCGACATTGCCGCGGAGCGCGAGCTTTATCCGCACGTGTTTGGGAGGCCCATCGCCCAACGCCTGAAATCCTGGCTCGGCTGGGGTGGCGGCGCGGCGCTGACACTTTACTGCCTGTACCGCTTCGGGTTTTTCTCGGGCGACTTCCTGCATGGGGCAGGCAAGTTCGGGCAACTTGTTGCCTCGCAGCTTTTTCCGCCCACGGGCTACGAGAACCTTCCCTTGTTCATCAAGGTTATCGGCGAAACGATCGCCATGGCTTTTTTGGGCACGCTCCTGGGAGCGCTGTTCGCGTTTCCATTGAGCTTTCTGGCGTCCAAGAACATCACCCGGTTACGCCCGCTGCAGTTTGGCACGCGCCGCTTTGCCGATCTCCTGCGCTCATTCGACTACTTGATCTGGGCGCTCATTTTTGTCCGCGCGATCGGCCTCGGACCCCTCGCCGGCATCATGGCGATTGCCATCGTGGAGATCGGAACCTTCGTGAAGCTCTACTCGGAGGCGATCGAGAACCTCGATCGCAAGCAGATTGACGGCGTGACCGCGGCCGGCGGCAACTGGCTGCACAGAATTGGCTTTGGCGTGCTGCCGCAGGTTCTACCGATGATGCTCTCGAACACGCTCTACATGTTCGAGCATAACGTCAGATCGGCGTCGATCCTCGGCATTGTCGGCGCCGGCGGCATCGGTTTTCTGCTGGCGGATCGCCTGCGCGCCTATGAACTGCAGGAAGCCTGCCTCATCATCATTCTGGTCATCTTGACGGTCTATGCCATCGACTATCTGTCAAAAATGCTGCGCGAGCGCCTGATCGGCGATCATGCGCGCCGCGAACCTGTCGATGACGCCGCGCAGACGTGAGGTCAGGAAAATTCCAAGCGCAACAGTTCCGCGGCGGCAACTTCATTGCAAAGCTTGCGGTAGGCTTCGTCGATGCTCACGGCCGCTCCCGAGCCGGGGGCGAATCCGCAATCCGGATTGAGCACGATGCGTTCCGCGGCGAGGAATTTGGTCGCCTGTCGCACCCGCGCGGCGATTGCCTCGGCCGAATCGACCTGACCGGGCGTGACGCTCACGCAGCCCAGGCCGATCTCGAAATCCTCGCGCAATGTCTTGAAGATCGCCATATCGCCGGCGCCGGGAGCGGTGAATTCCATGGTGAGGTGATGCGCCTGCAGCCGGTTCAATTGATTGACGATCGGTTCGTAGCCACCCTGAAACCGCGCCTCGCCGCGGACCCGCGCGCCCGCCCTGCGGCACAGATGCACCGCGAGTTTCGCGCCCCTATTGCCCGCCATGACGGCATTGACGGTGTCCACGGAAAAATCCGCCGCCCGATCGGGGTCGGGAAAGCGCGCGCGTACCGTTGGATCGACAAACAGGCAAAGATGCGGATCGTCGATCTGAATGATATCCGCGCCGGCCGCGCAGATCAGTTGCAGTTCGTGGCGCAGGATTGGAACGCAATCACGCACGAATTCATCGCGTGTCGGATAGGCCTTCGCGGATTTTTCCTTGTGCCACAAGCGCTCGCCAAGGAGCGCGGGGGCCGGCAGCGTCGCCTTGATCCGCCGCGTGGTGGCGCGCTTGAGAAACGCGATTTCCTCGGCGATGAACCCCGGCCGCTTGGGCGACAATTTATCGACCACGACCGTCCATGGACGGCCGTCTTGCGGGTCGTAGCCAAGCTCAAAGCCGTGCGCGAGTTCGGCGATGACGCCGATATAGGATTTTCGGCGCCACTCCCCGTCGGTGACCACGTCGAGGCCGGCGTGCTCCTGCACCGCGACGATGTAGCGGATCGCGGCATCCATTTCCGAATCGAAGCGCGCCGGCGATAGCGGCGGTCTGTTGTTGATCAGGTCCTGGACGAAGGTCGAGCGTGGCATGGAGCCAACGACGGAAGCGGGGAAGAGCGGCCTGGCCATCGTTCAATCGCTCCATAGGCCTTGCGCCAACTCGAAGTCCTGCTGCGTGTCGATCTCCATGTAGTCGCCGGGGGTGTCGGCATGCGACATCGTGATGCCGGCCTCGATCATGTCCTGAAGCAGGTGGATGAGGTAGGCTTTCTCGAACACGGCAGCTTCGCGAAATGGTTTCCCGCCATGACGGTTCCTGCAATCGCGGTAGTGCCGCTTGAGCGCCGCGGCGCCCGCGCTGGAAAATTTCGCGATGCCGGTGAATTCACCATGCGCGACGCCAGGCTCGACGCCGCGGTGGACGCGCGTGACGAGGCCGTTCGCCACCGTCACCTTTTCAGCGTCGTCTGGCGGATGGTCGCTCCGGTGTTCGTAGCGCCTGAGCCAGTCGGTATCCACGGACAACACGATATCGGCGGGATTTGCCATCACGCGCCTGACAACGCCGGCGGTGAACAGGCAATCGGAATAGGTGCACAGGAACGGCACGGCCATCAGATCTTCCGCATACATGAGCGAGGCAAGAATATTGTTGTTTTCCCAATCGGTGTTGTGACGGAATGTGAAGTCGGGATAGCCGGCCCGCACCTTGTCGATCTGATATCCGCCGATGAAACAGATGTCGGCGATGCCATTGGCCCGGAGCGCCTGCAGCGCCCAGTCGAGAATGCGCTTGCCCCGCACCTCGGCGAAGCATTTCGGCGATTCCGCGGTGGTCGGCATAAGGCGACGACCGCGCCCGGCGGCGATGATGATGGCGCGCATGAATGATCTGCAATCGACCGCTGGCGGGCTTCGAGAATGACGCAGGCGTCGTTCTCACGCTAGCAGCAAGCGGACGAATTGTCACCCGGAACGCCCGAAGGTTGTGCCAACGCCGCCGCGTCATTGCCGCCGCGTCAATACCGCCGCGTCAATCTCCGGTCGGCGAAATGCGAAACTCGATCACCTCGGGCAGGCCGCGCAAGTGCTGCGACAAGGCCTCGCCGTTCTGACGGTCGCGGCTCTTGATCGTCATCCGGTATTCGAAATGCTTGCCACCCTCGGCCAGTCGTGACGACAAATTGGCGATGGAAAACCCGTGGCTGCGAATAAGCTCTCGCATCACTTCCTCGCCCATCACCTGGTCGCGCATGAAGCGCAGCACGTGGTGGGCGTAAAATTCGCTCGGCAGCCGCATTTCGATGAAACGGAACAGCGCCAGCACGGTGAGCGTCGCCAGCCCTCCAAGCACCGCCGCGAACCAGAAGCCGATGCCGACGAGAATGCCAATCGCCGCCGTCACCCAGATCGATGCCGCGGTGGTCAGGCCGCGCACCGTCAGGCCTTCCTTAAAGATCACGCCGGCGCCAAGAAAGCCGATGCCGGTCATGATGCCTTGGGCCATGCGTGTCGGGTCGGTTCGGATGGTGTCCATCGGCATGACCGTCATCCATTGGTTCTGGTAGACGGTGACGATCATCAGCAGGGCGGAGGCCAGGCAAACAAGCGCATGGGTGCGAAACCCGGCGGGCCGGCCATGGAACGTGCGCTCGAAACCGATCGAGGCGCCGATGACCAGCGCGCCGAGGGGTCCGACGTGCAATCAGGTCGGCAGCACTCATTGCCTGGATCGTCACGCCGTTCGCGGTGCCCGCGCCGCGCGCCGACACGCCCGGCGGGGTTATCGCCACGCACAACGTTTCGAGCCGCATCGTGACTGCCCAGGCCACGAGCCCGAGCCCAAGCGACCAACGGCCGACGGTATGTACCGAGCAATACGCCCCCGTCTGCGGGCGCGTCGGCGGCATTTCCAAGACCTATTCCAATCAATGTTTCGCACGGGCCGCCGGCGCGCAAGTGACCGCGCAGGGGCCCTGCGCCGGGCCCGCCAAGCCGCCGACGCCGAAATAGCCGCGGCGGCGGCCGAAATGGGCGCCGCCGGCGATATCTCGCGCAAAAGCAATCGTCCTGCGACGCGGCGCATGTTGGCCGGCCTCGACCTTGCGATGACGGACAGCCTGTTTGGAATTCCACGGGCGCGCGGGCGGGCCGAGCGTCGATCGATCGCCAAGCGAACCGCTGGCGGCGCGACCGGCGATCCGAGTGGGATGCGGGCATTCGACGGCGGCATCGGCGGCGCCTCCACGGCCACGGCGCCCGAGCCGCGCCGCGTCCCTTGACCGGCGCGGCGCATTATTTCTAACATACGAGACATATATCAGCGGTCGGCGCATCGGCCGCCCGCGGGAGGCGAAATGTCTACGGCGCAGGCCACCCCCACCGCCCGTTCGGCGGGCATCGGATCGAATGCCAAGACCGCCGCCGGCGGGCGCGAGAAGCGAACCATCACGGAAATCCGCGCGTCCAAGCAGACCGGGGAGAAAATGGTCTATATGTCGGTGCCCGATTACACCTCGGCGAAATGGGCCGAAATGGCCGGCGTCGACGTGGCCGTGGTCGGCGACAGCCTGGCCATGGTGGCGCACGGCCACCCGAGCACCATTCCCGCCTCCATGGATATGATGATCATGCATGCGCAGGCGGTCCGCCGAGGCGCACCCGGCACGTTCTCGCTCGGCTGCATGCCGTATCAAAGCTATCACACGGTGGAGCGCGCGCTCGCCAACGCGACGCGCTTTATGCAGGAGGCCTTGTGCGACGCGGTCAAACCGCAGGGGGGCAGGTCGCAAGCGCATATCTTGCGCGCGCTCGTGGATGCCGGGATTCCGACCGCCTCCCACATCGGGCTGACGCCGCATACCATCGCGCTGTTCGGCGGCTTCAAGATCCAGGGCCGTACCGCCGAAACCGCCATGAAGATCCTGGAAGACGCCCTGGCGATCGAGGACGCCGGCTGCTTCATGCTGGAATTCGAAGCGGTGCCGGCAAGGATCGCAAGGCTCATCTCCGCGCAGTTGACCATACCAACCATCGGCATCGGGGCGGGGGTGGGTTGCGATGGACAAATTCTGCTGTGCCACGACCTGCTCGGCGTCTTCGTCGACTTCAAGCCGAAATTCACAAAACGTTACGCGAAGTTGACCGAGGTCGCGGTCGGCGCAATCGAACAATATGTGAAAGAGGTCAAGGAGGGATCGTTCCCCGACGACGAACACTCCTACTCGGTCAAGGATGAGGAATACGAAAATTTTGCCGCCATGGTCGCGCGACGAAGGCACATTTGACGTGGCGCGGTCGCGAATCATGGCGTTGCGCCGGCGCCGGAACCAGCGGCCGGCCTCGCCCGGTGCGCGG
>JACQAE010000062.1 GCA_016195095.1 Pseudomonadota bacterium | reverse complement strand
CTTGCCGGCGAATCGCAGCGCAATCCAGCGCCCGCAAATCCAGCCGGTATCGAGGCTCCGCAAACAGTGCCCGCGGCCTCCGCGAAGGAATCGGTGGCAAAGATGGCGCCGGCGGTCGCCGCCTCGCCACCGGCAGCCGCTGCCACGCCGCCGGCCGCATCCGCCACTCCCGCTGCCGCCGCGCCACCGGCAGCCGCCGCCGCGCCGCCGGCCGCATCCGTCATTCCCGACGCGGCCACGTCGCCGGCAGCCGCCGCCATGCCGCCACCCGCTCCACCGTCAACACCCGCCATTCCCGCCATTCCCGCCGCGACCGTCGCCGTGCCGCCACCGGCGCCAGTCATGGCGTCGTCGGATCGGCCGCCCATGGCCAAATCCGAAGCGCGCGCGGCAATTGTCGCCCCACGCGCGCGAAATAACGACGGCGACGCCGCCCGCGCGCCGGGCGACGCAGGCACGGCGGTAAAGGCGCAGTTGCGCCGCCAGGGCGACAACCTATGGATGAATTTTTCCTTCGCGACGCCAACGCCGGCGGCGGTTTTTCGCCATGCCGACACGCTCTGGCTGGTATTCGATTCAGCGGCGCCGATTGACTTGACGGAGCTCAACGGTAATTCGGGTGGCATGATCCGAAGCGCGGCGCTGACCACCTTGCAAGGTGGTCAGGCGGTGGCGATCAGGCTCTCACGGCCGCGCCTGAGCGCCGTCGCGGCCGAGGGCACGGCTTGGTCCATCGTCGTTGGCGACGCGATGATGGATCCGGGCACGCCGTTTGTCGTCGCGCGCGACACAAGCGGCAAGCGCCCAACCGCCACGATCGCCTTCGAGAAACCCGGCCGCCTGCATCGGCTGCACGACGCCGACAGCGGCGCAACGTTGCTGGTCGTGACCGCGCTGGCGCCGGCGCGCGGCCTGGTCAAGAACCAGAATTTCGTCGAATTCCGCGCCTTGGCGTCGACGCATGGCGTCGTTCTTCAGCCGCTTGCCGACGATATCGATGTTGCATTGTTGGACGATAAGGTGGTCATCAGCAGACCAATGGGACTGGCGTTGTCGTCGGCGGTGGGCACGACCAGCGGCGGGCAATCGCAGCGCGCGGCGATGTTTGATTCGCAATCATGGGGCTTCGATCGCCAGGCGCCGTTTGCCGAGCGGCAAGGTCAACTCATGACCATCGCCGCCATGGCCACCGAGGGCGCGCGGGCCGAGGCCCGGCTTGACCTCGCCCGCTTCTACCTCGCGCGCGACATGTATGCGGAGGCTAAAGGCGTGCTTGACGTCGCGGTGCGCGATCAGCGTCCCTCCACCGAAAACGCCAATAGTCTCGTGCTGCGCGCGATTTCCAAGCTGATGATGGGCCGCGCCCAGGAAGCGCTCAAGGATCTGTCGGATACCGCCATCGGCAACCAGCACAATGCGCAATTGTGGCGCGCGATGGCCTTCGCACAAACGGGCCAGTGGCCGCAGGCGAGCGAGCGCTTCCGCGACGTCGAATCGATGATCGGCTCGCTGCCGATCGAATTGCAACGCGCGGCGCTGATCGAGGCGACGCGCGCCGCCATCGAGACGCGCGATTTCGGCGGCGCCGTGGGCGTGCTGCAGGAGCTCGAAACCGTAGGAACGACCCAGGCCAACGAGCCGGTGCTGGCGCTGATGACGGGGCGCATCGCGGAAGGGCTCGGGCGCAAGCAAGACGCGCTCGCCGCCTATCGATCGGCCGCGGAATCCGCCGACCGGCCGTCGGCGGCGAGGGGGCGGCTCTTGGCCACCACGCTCCTCTTCCAACTCGGCGACATGAAGCGCGCCGACGTGATCACCGCGCTCGAACGGCTCACCGCGATCTGGCGCGGCGACGATACCGAAGTCGAGGCGCTGCAGGTGCTGGCCCGCCTTTACACGGAGGACAGTCGCTATCGCGACGCGTTCCAGGTCGTGCGCACGGCGCTTGCCGCGCATCCGAATTCCGAACTCATCTACCTGCTCAACCGCAAGCCCGATCGGGCGTTGGCGGCTTTACGCTCGACGCGGGTGCCGGACGCGTCCACCGACTTGCGCATGCGACGGCTGCTCATCGAGGCGCGGGCTCTTTCCGATACCGGGCGGCATGATCTCGCGCTCGATATCATCGCCAATATCGAGTCGCGCGAGGCGGTGCGGCTGCGCTCCGACATTTCGTGGACGGCGGGGCGCTGGCGGGATTCGGGCGAGCAGATGGAGCTGTTATACGGTGAACGCTGGCGCGATTTCCGCCCGCTCGATGACGTCGAGCGCGCTGATATCATGCGCGCGGGAATCGGCTATGCATTGGCGCAGGACACCATCAGCCTCGCGCGCCTTCGCGAGAAATATGCGGCGAAAATGGCCGACAGTCCCGACGGGCGCGCCTTTGAGACGGTAACCACCAATCTGGGCGCCAGCAGCGCGGAGTTCAAGGACATCGCCCGTGTCGTCGCCGCGGTCGATACGCTTGAAGGCTTCCTGCGCGTCATGCGCGCGAGTCATCCGGAGACAGCCTTCGGTGAACCCGAGGCCACCGCTAGGCCGGGGTCGGGCGGGTCATTTCCCGTGCTGACCGTGCCGGCGAAGGCTGATCCGGCCCCCACCGGTTCATTGCGCGCGCTGCCGCGTCTGGCGCCAGGCCGCGCGCGCTAACGCGTCCGCGCGGCGGTACTGAATTTCGCGAAGCGTTGCCGAATTTCACGAACGCGCCGCGCCGGCGCCAAAGCCGCCCGGGCGCGCATGCACGATCGGCGCGCGGACGGTGCGGGCGCCCGGTCGCGCCGGAAAAACCCGACGCCGCCATGGCCGCGCGCGCTCCGTCATGGGCCGTAGCTTTGCACCAGGCTGCCGGCGACCAGCGACCAGCCGTCGACCAGCACGAAGAAGATGAGCTTGAACGGCAGCGATACGATGACCGGCGGCAGCATCATCATGCCCATCGACATCAGCACCGAGGCGACGACAAGATCGATGATGAGGAACGGCAGGAACAGCAAGAATCCGATCTCGAAGGCGCGCTTGAGCTCGGAAATCATGAAGGCGGGAACCAGGATGCGCAGGGAAATGTTCTCCGGCTGGGCGGGCGGCGGTTCGCGCGCGAGATCGATGAACAGGCGCAGATCCTTCTCGCGGACATTCTTGAGCATAAATGCGCGGAACGGTTCCGACGAGCGCTCGAATGCCTGCTCGACGGTGATTTCATTGTTGATGAGCGGCCGCAGGCCAACGTCGTAAGCGCGCTGGAATGCCGGCCCCATCACGAAGGCCGTGAGAAACAGCGCCAGCGAAATGATCACCGCATTGGGCGGCGCGGTTGCCGTCCCCAGCGCCGTGCGCAGCAGCGAGAGGACAACCACGATGCGCGTGAACGAGGTCACCATGACCAGGATCGACGGCGCCAGCGACAGCACGGTGAGGAGCGCGATGAGCTGCACCACGCGCTCGGTGAGGCCGCCGCCCTGACCGAAATTGATGCTGATGTCCTGGGCTGTTGCCGGCCCGGCCGCCACTAGGATGAACGCTGCACCAGCCGCTACCGTCACCAGACGGACGCAGCGGCCGGTCGGCGCTGTCACGATTTGTCAGTCGGACGGCCGAGCAAGCTCGCCATCTCCTTTTCAAGGCTCTCGAACGCGGACTTGGCTTGTTCGGTCTTGCGTTCGGGCGCCGGTGTCTTGATCTCCGGTGTGCGGGCGGGGCGCGGCTCGGCGGCGATGACGGGCGCGTCGGCTTCCGGCGCCGGCGGTCGCGCGGCAAGCGGCGCCCGTGCCGGCTTGTTGTCGCCGGGGGCTAGCGGCCGGCGCAGCGCCGCCTCCAGCCGCTGCGCCATTTCCGCAAGATTCTGGTCGGATGCCGTCTGCTCGGGCGATGACGTCGGCTGTGGGCGCGGGCGCGGTGGCGCGCGGCGGTCCGCCGCCGCGGCGTTCTCGCCCGCGGCCGGCGCGCGCAAGGGGGTGGCGCCGAGGCCGGCGAGCGGATCGGATAAAGGCGGTCGCGACGCCGGTTCCGCGATTGGTTGCAACGGCCACGCCTCATCGACGGATATCGGGCGCGGCGGGGCGAGCGCCGGCTCCGGGTTGAGCGGCCACAGCGCGCTTTCCACGAGCGTCGACGGCGCGCGCGGCGGCGGCTCGGCGGGCGGCGCGGCCGCCCGGGCGGTGGTTACCACGTCGCGGGCGGCGGCTGCCGGCTGCGCGCGCACGATATTGGGCTCGACGACGACGTCGGACGGGCCGCCGATCAACAGCAGGTGCTCGACATTGTCGCGGCGCACGATCATCAGACGGCGGCGCGGGTCGAGCATCAAGGTCTCGACGATCGACATGCGACGCTCGGCCTTGTTGCGATTGCCTGGCGTCATGAAGCCGAAGGCGCGCAGCGCGAAGGCCGCTGCACCGATCAGTGCAAGCACGAAAATCAACGCCGCGGCGAAACGCAGGTATTCGGTGGGATCCATTGCTTCCTCGAACGCTCAAAC
>JACQAE010000056.1 GCA_016195095.1 Pseudomonadota bacterium | reverse complement strand
GCGCCCTACGCGCGCGGCTCATCGGTTCGTCCGCGCGCCTTACGCGCGCGGCTCATCGGTCCGTCCGCGCGCCTTGCGCGGGCGCCGGCGCCGACCCGCAAGCTGCGGTAAACAATCAATAATTCGCGCCCCACGGGGGCCCAACCGGCGGCGACGCGCGCGCCCGCCAAAGGGCCGATCGGACCGCCGCCGCGCACGCTTGCGGCTCGCTCGACCGATGTTGGCGCGACGGCGCGGATCGTCTATGGTCGTTTAAGTCATGCGGCGATGGCCCGATCCGATTGTCGCCATTGGATAGCCTTGGTCGCATGACTACATGAATAAGATGTGTGGCGGATCGGGACCGGGATCGTCGGCGCGGTTTGCGGCCCCGTCACACGATCTGCGCCCAGGCAATAGCCGCCGAGAGCATGCGGGACGTGTTCGACATTTACACCATCATTTTTCTGGCGCTCGCAGTATTCATTTTCCTGCGATTGCGCAGCGTGCTTGGCCAGCGCACGGGGCGCGAGCGGCCGCCTTATGACCCCTATTCGGCGCGCGACGGCGCGCGCGGCGCGTCGGCGGACAACAAGGTCGTCAGCCTGCCGCCACGCGGGGCCGACGCCGCCGGCAAGGCGGCGGACGCGCAGCCGCGCGAGGAGCGCTGGAAGGGCGTGGCTTTACCCGGCACACCGCTCGCCGCCGGCCTCGACGCGATCGTCGCGGCCGACAAGGAATTCGACCCCGCGCATTTTCTCACCGGCGCGCGCGCGGCCTATGAAATGATCGTCACGGCCTTTGCCGAGGGCGACCGGCGCAACCTCAAGAACCTGCTGTCCAAGGACGTCTATGATGGATTCGAGGCGGCGATCGGCGAGCGCGAGGGCCGCGGCGAGGTCGCCGAATCGCGCTTCGTCTCCATCGACAGCGCCGATATCAGCGCTGCGGACATGCGCGGGCAGAATGCGCAAGTCACGGTGCGGTTCGTATCGCAACTGGTGTCGGTGACGCGCAACAGCGCCGGCGCCATCGTCGACGGCAATCCCGACAAGGTCACCGACGTCACCGACGTGTGGACGTTCGCGCGCGATCTGAGTTCGCGCGATCCCAACTGGAAGCTGGTTGGCACCGAAGCCGGGCAATAATCAAGGCGAGGATGGCGTGACGGCGCGTCGCGGTCGGCGATTGACACGCGTAGCCACGCTGGCGCTGAGTTTGTCGCTGGCGGCGTTTCTCATCGCGCCGCTCGACGCGCGCCCCAAGCCGGCGGGAAAACCCGAACAGGGCGCGCAAACGGGCGCCGGCGCCGCAAATCCGATCCGCTCTCGCGACGCGCAATTCGAGATCGCGACCTGGCCCGAGCTTGAGGGCTGGGCCGCCGACGACCACGTGGCGGCGTTTTCCGCCTTCCTCATCAGTTGCCGCGCCAAGGTCGCGGGCGCCAGCGCCACGCGCGATGCGCGACCGATGCAGGGCGCGCTTGTCGCGGTCTGCCGGCGGGCGCTGAAGGCGGTTCCGCTCGACGAGGCGGGCGCGCGCGAATTCTTCGAGGCGAATTTTCGTCCCGTGCGCATCAGCAAGATCGGCGAAAAGGACGGGTTCATCACCGGCTACTACGAGCCGATCG
The DNA here is from genome assembly GCA_016195095.1 of Pseudomonadota bacterium. GTDB lineage: Bacteria > Pseudomonadota > Alphaproteobacteria > Rhizobiales > Xanthobacteraceae > JACQAE01. The sequence continues at coordinate 6,584 of JACQAE010000056.1, read as the reverse complement.
TGGCGGGCTCGCGCGTTCCAACGAGCGAGTACACCTACCCGCTCTATCGCCGGCCCAAGGATCTCATTCATACCGCCAAGCGCCGCAAGGGCCACGCGTTCCCCAATAATGGCCGCGTCGTGCGTAAGGTCGGCAAACGCAAGTTCGCCGCCTATTTCGACCGCGCCGAAATAGAGGACGGCGCGCTTGATGGCCGCCACCTCGAAATCTGCTGGCTCAAGGATCCGGTGGACGCGTTTTTCATCCACATCCAGGGGTCGGCGCGCGTGCGCCTGGAGGACGGCGCCCTGCTGCGGGTCAACTACGACGCCCACAACGGGCTCCCCTATCTGCCGGTCGGCCGCGTCCTCATTGAGCGCAAAATCTATACTCGTGACGAAATGTCCATGGAGCGCATCCGCCAATGGATGAACGCCCACCCGGAGGAGGGCGCCAAGCTGCGGCGCATGAACAAGTCGTATGTTTTCTTCCGCATCACCGGCCTCTCCGAGCATGACGAGGCAATTGGCGCGCAGGGGGTCGCGTTGACCGCTGGCCGCTCCATCGCGGTCGACAAGGCCCTCCATGTCTATGGCACGCCGATTTTCATCAGCGCCGACCTGCCGATCGCCGGCGAGGCGCCGACGACGAAATTGCGCCGGCTGATGATCGCCCAGGACACCGGTTCCGCCATTGTCGGTCCCGCGCGCGCCGACATTTATTTCGGCCCTGGCGAACTCGAAGGCCGCGTATCCGGGCGCCTGCGCCATAACGGCCGTTTCACCATGCTGGTGCCGCGCGATATCGACCCGCTGGAGGCCGCGATCGCGATACCCTTGCCGCTCGCGCGCCCGGCCGACGCCACCGCACGCATCGCGACGGCGCCGGCAACCGCCGTCGGTTCGCCCGCCGCCGAAATCCCGCTGCCGCAATTGCGGCCAACAAGCGCCGGCGCCTCCCGGCCGCGCGCCGGTCGTGCGCTTAAGTCGCCCGCGGCGGCAAAGGCTGAGGCGAAGGCTAAGGCAAGAGCGAAAACAAAGGCGCGGCGATGACAAGACGCGCGCAACCGCCGTCACGCCCGCCCAATGCGCAGGATGCCGCCCTCTGGCGCGAGGCGACGCGCGCCATCGTGCCGCTCAAGCGCGAGCCCGGTCGCGCCGCCGGCATGCCGTTGCCGCAGGCCGGCGATCACGCCAGGCCGGCGCCCGACGCGCGCCAGCCGTCGCCCGGCGCGACGCGAGAGCCGCCGGCGGCGACAAAACCGTCGCCGGGCGCGAAAAAATCGCCGGCGGCCGCGACCAAACCGGCGTCCGTTACGATGCCGGCGCTCGATCGGCGCACTCGCCACAAACTCGCGCGCGGAACCGCGGCGATCGACGCGCGCATCGACCTGCACGGCTTGACCCAGAGCGAAGCGCATGCGGCGCTGCGCGGTTTCCTGCGCGGCGCCCATGAGCGCGGCGCGCGCCACGTCCTCGTCATCACCGGCAAAGGCGGGCGCGTCGGCGGCGGCGTTCTCAAGCGCCAGGTGCCGCTATGGCTGCAATCGGCGGAACTGCGCCACTTTGTCGTGAGCTTTGAAGGCGCGCATGTCGGCCATGGCGGCGAGGGCGCGCTTTATGTGCAGGTGCGCCGCTTGCGCGCCGATTGAAGTGCGCGCGGCCACGCTGCGCCGGCAATGTCGCCGGATCGACGATGGTTACAGGATAAACCGGCTCAAATCGGCGTTCTTGGCCAGGTCGCCGACTTGCTTGCGCACGAAATCGCCGTCGACGCGCACGGTTTCGCCGGCGCGGTCGGGGGCGGTGAAGGAAATATCGTCGAGCACGCGCTCGATGACGGTCTGCAGGCGGCGCGCGCCGATATTCTCCACGCTGGAATTGACCGCGACCGCCACGTCGGCGATGGCGTCGACGGCATCGGCGGTGAATTCGAGCGTCAAGCCCTCGGTCGCCATGAGCGCCACGTATTGCTTGATCAACGAGGCCTCCGGCTCGGTGAGAATGCGGCGGAAATCCTCGCGCGTCAGCGGCCGCAATTCGACACGGATCGGCAGGCGGCCTTGCAATTCGGGCAGGAGGTCGGAGGGCTTGGAGATATGGAAGGCGCCGGAGGCGATGAACAGCACGTGGTCGGTCTTCACCGCGCCGTGCTTGGTCGAAACCGTGGTGCCCTCGATCAGCGGCAAGAGGTCGCGCTGCACGCCCTCGCGCGACACGTCGGCGCCAAGGCGGCCCTCGCGCGCGCAGATCTTGTCGAGTTCGTCGAGGAACACGATGCCGTTCTGCTCCACCGCCTTGATCGCTTCCTGTATGAGGAGATCCTGGTCGAGGAGCTTGTCGGATTCCTCGCTCACCAGCGGTTCAAAGGCATCCTTGACGTGCACGCGGCGGGTCTTGGTGCGCTGGCCGAGCTTGCCGAAAATGTCGCCGATGGAGATGGCGCCGATTTGCGCGCCGGGCATTCCGGGAATTTCGAATGTCGGCATGCCGCCGCCGCTCTGTAGCTCGATTTCGATCTCCTTGTCGTCGAGCTCGCCTGAGCGCAGCTTGCGGCGGAACGAATCGCGCGTCGGCGCGCTGGCTCCGGCTCCGACCAGCGCGTCGAGCACGCGCTCCTCGGCGGCGAGCTGCGCGCGCGCCGCCACGTCCTTGCGCTTCCTCTCGCGCGTCTGTGCGATGGCGATCTCGACCAGATCGCGCACGATCTGTTCGACGTCGCGCCCGACATAACCGACCTCGGTGAACTTCGTCGCCTCCACCTTGAGGAAGGGCGCGCCGGCGAGCCGCGCCAGCCGCCGCGAAATCTCGGTCTTGCCGACGCCGGTCGGGCCGATCATGAGGATGTTCTTGGGCATGACCTCCTCGCGCAGGTCGTCGTCGAGCTTGAGGCGACGCCAGCGGTTGCGCAGCGCGATCGCCACCGCGCGCTTGGCGTCGGTCTGTCCGACGATGAAGCGGTCGAGTTCGGAAACGATTTCGCGGGGAGAAAAATCGGTCATGCGTTGCGAACCATCAGTAAGGCGCGGCCGTCGGGTGTATCCACCTCGCGGTCACGGATGAAGCCTGCTTTCTCGTATGTGCGGATCGTCCGTGCATTCGCCGGATCGGGATCGACCACGACGCACGGCGTACCGTGCGCCAGCAGCCGCTCCGAGAAGGCGCGGATAAACGCGGAGCCGTGGCCACGATCGAGCATATCGGACTCGCCGATGAACTGGTCGAGCCCGCGCGTTCCAGCCGGTAGAGGGCCAAAGCCGTTATTCCACGCGCCGGTGTTATAGCACTGCAAATAGGCGAACGGCCGCCGCCCGGTTGCGACGATGAATTGCGCCATATCGGGATGCCCAAGATCTCCGCCCACCAGTTCGAATTGCTCGGCTGCGTCGTGCCACCATCGCGAGACATGCGGCGTCTCGAGCCGGCGCTTCATCAGCGGCAGGTCAGCAGACGAAATCGGATGATATGCGTAATCGTTCAACACCATTGATCAGCCGGAATTCAACGTTTCGATGGTAACGTTGTGATTGGTGTAGACGCAGATATCGGCGGCGATGGCCATCGCCTTGCGCACGATCGCCTCGGCGTCGAGCGGGCCATCGACCAGCGCGCGCGCCGCCGCCAGCGCATAATTGCCGCCCGAGCCGATGCCCGTGATACCGCCTTCCGGCTCAAGCACGTCGCCATTGCCGGTCAGCACCAGCGTGACCTCCTTGTCGGCGACGATCATCATCGCCTCCAGGCGGCGCAGATAGCGGTCGGTGCGCCAGTCCTTCGCCAGTTCGACCGCGGCGCGCGTGAGCTGGCCGGGATATTGTTCGAGCTTGCTCTCCAGGCGCTCGAACAGGGTAAACGCGTCGGCGGTTGCCCCCGCGAAGCCGGCGATGACCTCGCCCTTGCCGAGCGTGCGTACCTTCTTGGCGTTGGCCTTAAGGATGGTCTGCTGGATGGATACCTGACCGTCGCCGCCAATGGCGACAATGCCGCTCTTGCGGACGGTGAGGATGGTGGTGGCGTGCCAATGGCCGGTCTCTGGTCTGTGCATGGCTGATTGTGCCTTGTCCTGCCCAATGAATTAAGCATCGACGCGCCGGGTTGCAAACGGCGCAAGGCCAGCCCACGTCGGCGCGTCCTCTGGCGTCGATTCCGGCCGGCGGACGCGGTAGGCAAGCCAGCCCGTCCCTGATACAAGGCCAGCGCCCCGCCGCTGAAAGGCCCGCGCATGCGCACCGCCAGGATCACGCGCACCACCAAGGAAACCAGCGTTACCGTCGCCGTCAATCTCGACGGCTCGGGCAAATCCTCGCTCGCCACCGGGATTGGCTTTCTCGATCATATGCTCGACCTCCTGGCGCGGCATTCGCGCTTCGACATCAGTGTCGAGGCCAAGGGCGACCTGCATATCGATCATCATCACACGACCGAGGATATCGGCATCGCGCTCGGCCAGGCGGTGCGCCAGGCGCTGGGCGACATGCGCGGCATCACCCGCTATGCCGATGTTCACGTGCCGATGGACGAGGCCCTCACGCGCGTCGCGATCGACATTTCCGGGCGGCCGTTTCTGGTGCTCAAGGCGGATTTCACGCGCGACAAGATCGGCACCTTCGACACCGAACTGGTGCGCGAATGGTTCCAGGCATTCGCCGTCAATGCCGGGATCACCCTGCACGCGCACACGCTTTATGGCGAGAACGATCATCATATCGCGGAATCCTGCTTCAAGGGCCTGGCGCGCGCCTTGCGCGCGGCGGTCGCCATCGACCCGCGCGCGCAGGGCGAGATACCATCGACCAAGGGCGCGCTTGGTGGCTAGAGCATTTTCCGGCAAAGCTGCAGCCGGTTCGCCGGAATATGCGACAAGGCGAAAGAATATCGCGCGCTTTCCAATTCAATTGAATCGGGAAGCGCTCTAGAATTGGCCGCCGCGGCGCGGGCGCGTCAAATCGGAATTTCGGAACTTGTACCTTTCGGAGTAACGCCATGGCCAGCTATTCGGTGTTCGAGCCGCCATCGCGCGCGGATGCGGCGGATACCGCGCCGGAACGGTTCCGCCTGGTGCGCGACCGCTTCTGCCTTGCCGCCTTTTTCTTCGGGCCGCTGTGGATGATCTACCGCCGGCTGTGGCTGGTGCTCGTTTGCTACGCCGTTCTGCTGGCGCTGCTCGCCGTTACCTTCCGGTATTTGAACGTTTCGACGGAAGTCGTGATTGCCGTCTTCGCGCTGTTGGCCCTCCTTGTCGGCTTGGAGGCGCCAAGCCTGCGGCGCTGGACCTATTTGCGGCGCGGATGGCGCGAGCGCGGCGTCGTCGTCGCCGACGACGTGGAGACGGCGGAGCGGCGATTCTTCGACCTGTGGATCGAGGCCGGCATCGACGCGCCGGCGCGTGAGCCACTGCACGAGACGGCCCGCGCGCCGTCGCCGCCGCCGGGCAGCTATGCGCAGGAGGTGATCGGCCTTTTCCCCAAGCCGGAAGGCGCGCGGTGAACGTCGCCATCGTCGATTACGGTTCCGGCAACCTGCATTCGGCCGCCAAGGCGTTCGAGCGCGCCGCGCGCGAGCACGGGCTCGGCCACGCCATCGTGGTGACCGCCGATCCGGCAGCGGTGGCCAAGGCCGAGCGCATCGTGCTGCCGGGCGTCGGCGCCTTCGCCGATTGCCGCCACGGCCTCGACGCCATTCCCGGCATGGTCGAAACGCTCGATGAGGCGGTGCGGCGCAAGGCCAAGCCCTTCCTCGGCATCTGCGTCGGCATGCAGCTCATGGCCGAGCGCGGGCGCGAACATACGACGGTCGATGGGCTTGGCTGGATCGCCGGCGAGGTGGACCGCATCGCGCCGCGCGATCCGTCTTTGAAGGTCCCGCATATGGGCTGGAACACGCTCGACCCGGCGACGCCCCACCCGCTGCTCGAAGGCATCGCGCTTGGGCCGGGGGGGCTGCACGCCTATTTCGTGCACAGCTATCATCTCAACGCCACGCGCCGCGCCGATATCGTCGCGCGGGCCGACTATGGCGGCGCGGTGACGGCGATCGTGGCGCGCGACAATTACGCCGGCACGCAGTTCCACCCAGAGAAGAGCCAGCGGCTCGGCCTGGCGCTGATCGCGAATTTTCTGCGATGGAAGCCGTGATCCTGTTTCCTGCCATCGACCTCAAGGACGGCCAATGCGTGCGCCTCGAGCAGGGCGACATGGCGCGCGCCACCGTGTTCAACGACGATCCGGCGGCGCAGGCGCGCGCCTTCGCGGCGCAGGGATTCGAATATCTGCACGTCGTCGATCTCGACGGCGCCTTCGCCGGCCACCCGGTGAACGCGGCGGCGGTCGATCGCATTCTTGCCGCCGTCGCCATGCCGGTGCAGCTCGGTGGCGGCGTGCGCAATACCGCGACCGTCGAGGCCTGGCTCGACAAGGGCGTGGCGCGCGTCATCATCGGCACCGCCGCCGTGCGCGACCCGCCATTCGTCAAGCAGGCGGCGCGCGATTATCCTGGACGCATCGCGGTCGGCCTGGACGCGCGCAACGGCCGCGTTGCGGTCGAGGGCTGGGCGGCGGCGGCGGAAATCTCCGCGCTCGAGGTCGCCCGCCGCTTCGAGGACGTGGG
>JACQAE010000055.1 GCA_016195095.1 Pseudomonadota bacterium | reverse complement strand
CGCGCTCTTGGAAAGCGAACTGCGCCAGGCGGTGGCGCAGCCGGAATTCGCCGAGAAATATCTTGCCCGCGACGTCGCGGGTGTCGGCAATTCCAGCGCCGACACCAAGGCATGGATCGCTCGGGAAACCGATCGATTGGCGAAGGTCGTCAAGGCGGCGAAGATGCAAGTGGACTGATCGGGGGAGGAAGCGCCGGATTCGCTCGCGCGCACCTGCGTGGCGCGCGCGGCGATGCGGTTGGCGGCGCGGCCACCGTCGCGTCGCGCGCGGGAGCGGCGATTGGCACCTGGTCCGCGAGGTCTTGTCGCGAGGGCTCGGAAAAACGCCGCGCGCTGGCGGCTATTGGATGCAACGGACTGAAATCGGCAAGGTGGGAAATGGCGGAAATCGTCCTTGGAATTGGCACATCACACAGCCCGCTTCTCGCCAGTCCGGCGGAAGACTATGCGAAGCACGCGGAAATAGACGCCAAGGGCCGCCGCCTGCTCGACAAATCGGGGGTGCCTTGCACCTATGGCGACCTGCTTGCCACCGCCGATCCGGCGATCACCAAGCAGATCCAATTCGAGGTGATGAGTGCGCGCGCCGCGAAATGCAATACTTGCATCGATCGCGTTTCGGAGGCGATCGCGAAAGCGCGGCTGGACGCGCTGATTGTGATTGGCGACGACCAGCACGAGCAGTTCTTCGAAGACAACATGCCCTCGATCCTGGTCTATTGGGGCGAAACGATCGAGAACAGGACGCTGCAATTGCCCGACGACGCGCCGGCATTCTGGAAAAAGGCGCGCTCGCAATATCACGAGGCATCCGCGACCCGCACCTATCCCGTCGCGTCGGGTCTAGGCTTGCATGTTATCGAGACCTTGATCGACCGCCAATTCGACGTCAGTCATTCTCGGCGCTTGTCCAAGGAGCATGGCGAGGGTCATGCGTTCGGCTTCGTGCATCGCCGGCTGATGCCCGACAATATCATTCCCATCGTTCCGATCGCGCTCAATACGTACTTCCCACCCAATCAGCCGCGTCCGCAGCGCTGCTATCAATTAGGCGACGCCATTCGCGAGGCGGTGAGCACGTGGCCGAAGGACGCAAGGGTAGGCATCCTGGCATCCGGCGGCCTCAGTCATTTCACCGTCGATGAGGAACTTGATCTCAGCGTGCTCACCGCCTGCCGCCAGCGTGACAAGGAGACGCTCACCAGCGTCCCCGCGGCGAAGCTCAATTCCGGCAGCTCGGAAATCCGCAACTGGATCACGACCGCCGCGGCCGCGAGTGCGCTCGACGTGAAGTGGCACGAATACGTGCCGTGTTATCGCTCCGCGGCCGGAACCGGATGCGGGATGGGATTTATCGTGTGGTCTTGATTTGCCGCCGGTCCGCATTGGCAGGACGCTAAACGGCGTCTGAATATCAATGCGCCGAGGCCAGGCCCCCTACCGATCCAATCGCAGAAGGCGACGCGCGTTGCCGCCGGCAACAAGGCGCTGCCCGGCGTCGTCAAGCCCGGCATCGAGGAGCGCGCACCGCACGCGCTCGGCGATCAATCCGTCATTCGCAATCGGCCAATCGCTGCCGACGAGCACGTTTTCCACGCCGAGGAGGTCGACGGCGGCGCGGATCAGCACCGGATGAAATCCCATGGTGTCGATGAAGACGTGGCGCCGCAAAAGCCGCAGCGCGTCCTTGCGGGAGCTGAATTCTTCGCCGAATCCACCTACGGTCAGGACGCCGCCGAGCGCGAGATTGGTGACGACGACGCGCAAGTCCGGCAGTGCTTCCAGCGTTCCGCTTTCGAGCAGCGCAATGACGCTCGCGGCATTGATCGTGCCGCGCGCCAGGAACGTGCCAAGCCGGCCGCAGCCGCTCAACTGCCGTGTCAACGGCTGCGGGTAGATGGGGTGGGCGAAGACGGGAACACCCAATGAAGCGGCGGCGGCCAGCATGGGACGCGCCTGCGGCGCGTCGAGCAGCATGTCGCCCTTGGCGCAATTGACAAATACGCCGCGCAGGCCGAGGCCGCGGATGGCGCGGTGAACCTCATCGCCTGCGGCGTCGCCCGAAAATGCGTCGACGCTCGCGAGCGGATGTAGTTTGCCGGGACGGCGGGCAGCGACCTCCGCGACCTGATCATTGATGCGCTCGACTGTTCCGTCCGGAACGTTTCCGTCGGAATCGGCGATCATCGCGGTCGGAATATTGATGACGCGACCGGCGAGGTCGCCAACTTCGATCGCCTCCATGAGTGCGGAGAAATCGTTGAGCTTGCGGTTGATGCGCTCCCATAGGGCCTGCTGTTGCGGAGGGCGTCCCGCTGCCGTCGTCAGCGTCCAAGATGGCGGAACGTGATGCGTGTGGAAGTCGATGATGTCGAGCGAATGCGGCACGGACATTGGACCTTGTTCCTCGCTTGGCTAACGGCTTGGCGATCGGTTGGCGCGGAAAAAGCAAAACGGCAGGACGGCAACGGCCGGGCACGCCGCAATTCCGGCGCCGCGGGTGCGCCGCGCCAACATCGTCGATCGAGCGGTTTGGCGTGGGTAGCGCCGGGGTTCAACGCGCTCGCGGCCGTTCGCGCCGGTCATGGCGCCCCCGAATGGTCAAGACGCGCCGCCGGCGCGGTCCGCCCCGACCGGGCCGCGCGGCGCGGAAATTTGCGTCGCCCGCCGACCTCGCCGGAGACCGACCTCATCGCTCGATCGGCATTCCGACCATGCTGCCCCATTCCGTCCACGAGCCGTCATAGACGCGAACATTCTTGTAGCCGAGGAGTTCGGTCATCGCGAAATAGGCCAGCGTCGCGCGGTGGCTCAGTCGGCAATAGGATACGATGTCCTTGTCGGCGGCGGCGCCACTGCCCTCGAACAGCGCCTTGAGCTCCGCCGGCGTTTTGAACGACGTATCGGCGTTAAGCAGCTCGTTGAAATGCAGGTGCTGCGCGCCCGGAATTCGGCCCGTGCGCTCCGCGCCAACGTCGGGCATACCGGGCACGTTCACGCGCAGGCCGTTATATTCGTCTGGCGAGCGGTGATCCAACAACACTTTTTCCTTGCGGCTGTGAAATTTGGCAAGCGCGGCGATGAGGTCATCGCGGTCGGCGCGCATGTGTTCGCGCCGCTGGCGCGGTGTCTTGTAGGTCGTCGGCGTTACGGCGGGAATTTCGGTGGTCAGCGGTCGGCCTTCCTTCGCCCAACGCGTGCGCCCGCCGTCGAGAATGCGCACGTCGGGATGATCGAGATAATTGAACACCCACCACGCGTAGGTGCCGAATTGTATCGGGTCGCCGTAAAATACGACGGTCGTGGCGTTGGCGATACCGGCCTTGCCGCAGCGCTGCGCGAATTCCTCGGGCGAGGGAAAGTCGCGCACGAGGGGGTCCCACAGCCACTCCTTCCAGTTCCATCCGATCGCACCGGGAATGTGTCCAGTGGCGTAGGCCTCCGTCCCCGTCCAATCGACTTCGATCAGGCGCAGGCCGGGATCGCCCTTGCGCGCTTCAAGCCATTGCGGATCGACCAATTTTTCCGATTTCGCCATGTTCGGTTCTTTGCTCCAAATTGAGGTGCGTCGCATGCGTCGGTGAAAAATGATTCCGGCGATCGTGGCGGCGGAGAGCCACGAACGTCGTGCCCGCCGGTGCCTTGACCTATCGAATTTCCTTTTGCTCCGAGGGCGCCCAATACAGTACTCGTCGCCGCACCAACTGGAGCATTTTCGACGCGATCGCTCCCATCGTGGCGAGTATGATCAACGTCGCGAACATGCCCGAGACATCCATCGCTGAATTGAGTTGGAGCACGAGGACGCCAAGACCCTTGGTGCCGCCGACGAATTCTCCGACGACCGCGCCGAGCAGGCTGTAGACGACACCCATCTCGAGGCCGGCGAAGATGAAGGGCAGGGCCACCGGCACCTGAACCATGCGGAAAAGTTGCCACCGCGACGCCGAAAGAGAATGCATCAATTCCTGCAATTCGCTTTGCACGGAGCGGAATCCGGTGATGCTGTTGATCATGAGCGGGAAGAATACGAGGAGCGCGACGAGCACGATCTTGGATTCCAGACCAAACCCGAACCACAGCACAACCAGCGGCGCGATGGCGACCTTCGGCAGGCTTTGGAATCCCATGATGTAGGGTTTAATGATGGCCTCAAGCGAGCGCGATTGCGCGATCATTCCACCAAGAACGACGCCAAAGACCACGCCGACGACGAAGCCGATCACCGCTTCGGAGAGCGTCACCGCGATATGCAGATAAAATCGCTCTTCACCCCAAAAATTCTGCGGATCAAATCCGTTGACCAGCGCCATGAACACCGCCGACGGTGCCGGCAAGATATAGGTCGGGACGGCGAATTGACGAACCGCCGTTTCCCAAACCGCGACGATGATGACAAAAATGAACGGCGACGCCAGGCGCGGCCAATCGAGCGCGACCGCGAAGCGTTTAGCCGCGCCTGACGTCGAAGCGTCGGTTGGCAAGACGCCTGCGGATTGTGACATCGCGAATTCCCCCTAATACTGGTCCGCCACCGCCGCGCGCGCGGCGATGGCGGGATCAGTTGAGTTGACCCTTGCTCTCGAATACCTGGCGAATTTCGCGCGCGACGTCGCCAAATCGCGGCGTCGACATGCAGTCCATCGAGCGTGGCCGTGGTATGCCGACATCGATGATGCGGTCGATTCGACCGGGACGCGACGTCATCACCACGACGCGGTCGCCGAGGAACACGGCTTCCGGTATGCTGTGTGTGATCAGCAAGACGGTCTTGCCGCTCTCAGCCCAGATACGTTGCAGGTCGAGATTCATCGTCGTTCGCCATGGCAGCAACACGGGAGCCTGGAAGACGATGCCGATGTCACGGCTCGGCCCATTGACGATCGTGCCGGCGAGCGACACGTCGCCGCGCGTGCGCGGCGTCAATCCGGCCACGATCCGCAGCAGCGTTGTCTTGCCGCACCCGCTCGGCCCGACCACCGAAATGAACTCCCCCTCGCGGATGGAAAAACTGGCGTCGGCGAGGGCGCGGACCTGCTCGCCGTTGCGGCTGATATAGACCTTCTCGACGCCGTCGATGTCGATCAGCCGCGGGTCGCCGCCCGGGGGCGTGCCGTCCCCGCCGCCGGGGGAGCGGCGAAGACCGAGATTGTCGATGGTAGCGGTCGCCATGACATCGATATCCATCACGACATACGGAAGTTGCGCGCCTGCTGTTTCACCGCCTCCGCGTCGAAAGCGTTGACCTCGGCGATCAGATCGTTGGTGTAGAATTCGCCGACATCCGGGATCTGCTGGTGCGACAGTTGCATCAGCTCGTAGGCGACGGTTTCCCACTTCTGCTTCGACATCATGCCGTGCTTCTTGTGGTCGGTTTTATCGACCGCGACGTTTTCGAGGACGCCGCGAAATTCGACCACGGCCGCCTTCACGGCGTCTTCGTAGGGTATGCCCTTGGGCAGCGACGCGCGGAACATGTCGTAGTGAAGCTCGGTCGCCGCGACCGGATTCTCCAGGCTGAACACCGTGCCCTTGGCGATCGCGCGCATGAAGCCCACGAGCGCCTTGCGATTGTCGGGTTTGGACAGGAATTCGCTGTTGACGGTCATTCCACCGTCAAACGAATTCAGTCCGGCGAATTTCGGCTCCGGCAAATAGCGGACCTTGAAGCCAAGGCGGATGAGCCGCTCGGTATGGCTGATGTGGCTGATATAAACGTCCGCGGCCTTGTTCTCCAGCGCGACGCCGGCGGGTGCATTGGTCCCAATCGGAATGAACGAGATATCGGTCGCGGGATTGAGTCCCGCCTCGCGCGCCGCGGCTTCCGCATACCATTTGGTGCTGAGCTGACCGAGGCTCAAGAGGCCGATATTGCCGCCCTTGAGATCGCCCCAGCCCGCGACCTTGTCGTCCGCGCGCACGACGGCGCGGAACGGATTGCGCTGGTAATGGGCATAAGCGACCTTGAGCGGCAAGCGCGTGCCCTTGGCAGCCAATCCCATCAAGGTCGAGGCGCCGACGCCACCGACTTCCTGCGACATATTCGACAGCAGCCCGAGCGCCTGGGTCTGGCTCTGCACACCCTTCCATTCGGCGGTGAGGCCTTCCTGGCGGTAATAGCCGAGCTTTTCATGCATGCCGAGCCACAGGAAGCAGATGCTCGACACCAGGATCGGCGAACCGATCGAAGCGCGCATTTCCCGCAGCCCCTTGGCGTCCTGCGCCCATGCCCTTGGAAAGTGGCCAAGGCCCATTCCGCCGAGCGCGGTTCCTGCCAGCGCCGACATGGTGACGAATGTTCTGCGATCGATTTCCATGATTGCTCTCCCTGTTTAGCTAGCGTGTTTCGGCTTCCTTGATCGAAGCGCCGTTCATTCCCCTTGCGTCAGTCTTCGCGAACGCGCGCGCCGGAGCGAGCGCCACGGTTGCGTCACTGGAATCATTGCGCGTGCTCCGGTGACAAACACGCGCGCACGTCCCGCTCGGCTGCCCGAAATTCGACCCGAGAGCCGCTGGCGACGCGCCGCGTGACGCGACCGCTTCCGGCGGCCGCCAGGAGCGCATCCTTGTCGATGCGCGAATCGTGTTCGCCGAGATCGAGAAGAACGGTGATATCGCCAAACCCTCCGTCGGCCGTGGGGGGATCGGCCAGCACGCGGGCGCGCGAAACCAGTGCGTCATAGCCAAGGCCGAGCAGATATTCGTTCGCCGAGCTCAAGGCGCAGGAACCGATCGCAAGCAGCAGCATCTCGCCGGACGTGAAACCCAGATCGTCGCCACCCTCGGCAAGCGTCCGATCCGTGACGACGGCATGGCTGCGCGCGGTAGCGAGCAGCGTGCGCTTCGCCACGCGACGCACATCGGCGGTCAACATGCGCGCCTCCCGATGTCTTCGGCGCTCGCGCGCGAGCGAAACCGCTCGCGATCTTCTCGACACCGACGCATGGTCATGACGGATCCCGGCTACTTGGCGAGCGAATAAGCCTCTTTCAGCTCGATCGCGACCTTTTGCATATTTTCAAACGTGCGGTGAATGCGGCAGGTACGCGCGATCCCAAGCAGGACTACCCTTTGTTCGTCGGAGATCGCGTCGCTAAAGCCAAGGACGACCTTGATCGGCCCGTAGCGGTTTTCCTTCTCGTCGAGCTCGCTCGCGACCTCGACCGAGAGGCCGTCGACGGGAAGATTCTTTCGCCGTAAATAGTGTTGGATCGTCCCCAGCGTGCATGATCCCAATCCGAGCAAAACCAGCTCGATGGAACGCGGCGCATGCCGCTCGCCGCGTTCGATGGAAACGTGAAAATCCTCGGCGGTTCCGATCAGGCGATCTGCATCTTCCGACGTTGCAACCGTAACCTTCGCCATCGCGTCCTCCGACGGTCCGCTATTTCGATAAACGCCCGCGCACCCGCTCGCGGGGCCCGGTCTTCTTTGCTCGCCCGATCGCACGCGCCGCCGGCGCGCCACGGGGCCCGCGTTCCGCAAGCACCCAGTCGCTGTCCTCGCTGCGCCGATGCCGTTGCGAAACAAAAAATCGTGTCCGATCGCTGCGATAGAGCGTCGTGCTGTGCTCCATCGGCTTTTGCTCGTGGTCGTAGGACGTGCGCGTCACCGACAAGAGCGCGGTGCCCGCGCGCACGTCGAGCAGATTGGCGCAATTGGCGTCGGCGTGGATCGCTTCGATGAGCTGATTGGCCGAGTTCGCCCTGATGTGGCAGCGCGCCTCCAGCGTGCGCAGCAAGTGAGGATGCGCGAGGTCCTTGTCGGTCAGACGCTGGCCCATCCACCCCGGCAGGAAAGTTCGCTGCGCGGCAAAGGGTTCGCTTTCAACCATGACAAGCCGCAGGAACGTGAAGATATCCGCGCCGGGCTTGATCTGGAGCGCCTCGGCGATCGACGCCGAGGCGCTGGCCACGGCGGATTCGCGCACGACATTGCGGGCGGGAATGCCGAGCGCGATCAGGTCCTCGAGCAGGCAGGTCATTTTCAATTCGGCGATCGGCTTCTCGACGCGCCGCACGAACGACCCCTTGCCGGGATTGCGCTCGATCAGACCCTCGTGCTCAAGCCCGAGCAG
>JACQAE010000061.1 GCA_016195095.1 Pseudomonadota bacterium | reverse complement strand
GCGCCGTTGCGCGAGGCGTTGCGCGGTCTCGACGCCAAGCGCGAACGCGGCCGGCGTGTTTGTCACGTGCATTTTTCCAAGAATCGAGAATGCCCGCCGCTCGATCTCGCGGTCGAGCGCCGCGCCATCAAGCGCCGTGAGGCGGCGCGCGTCATGCGCATCCACGACGCACACGACGCTTGAACGCCGGCCGGGGAGCGGCACCAGCGTGAACGGCCCGGTCTCGGTATGAAATTCGGTTGAAATGTTCTCATGCGGGCGCGTGTGCTCGACGTTAAAGACGAGCGCCGTCTGCGTGCCCTGATGCCGCTTGAACGCGATACTGGCGGCGGCGCGCGCGCGCGATTTGCGCCCATCGGCGCCGACGACCAGCCGCGCATGGATCGCCTTGCCGCCGGTCACGTTCACCGCGGCATGGTCGGGCGCGAGCGCGATCTCATCCGCGACCGCTTCGATCCAGCGCAGGCCGGGAAGGCCGGCGGCATGTTCGGCAAGCGCGCCGAGCAAATGACGATTTTCGATATTGCAGCCGAACTGATCGAGCCCGATCTCGCTTGCCGAGAATTCAACCGGCGGCGCGCGCCAAAGCCGCCGCGTCGCGTCAATGACGCGCATGACCCGCAGCGGCGCGGCGTTTTCACGGCAACGTTGCCAGACGCCAAGCGTATCGAGCGCGGTGACGGAGCCGGCGAGGAGCGCGGTCGTGCGCCAATCGCCATGGCGCCGGCGCTCGCCGATGAGCACGGTATCGAGCCCCGCGCCCGCCAATGCAATCGCGGCCACCAGCCCGGCCGGACCCGCCCCGATGACGGCGACATCGGCGTCAGTCATGGCGCGCGCAAGCCGGCGCATATTTGGCGAACGGGCAGGGTCAACGAATTTATTCCTTGCGGCGTCGTGGCGGCGGTGGAAACCATGCTGGCGGCTTTTGTTTTCCACATCGGGGTCAATTGCGCTAGATCAGGCGATTACGTTCCCGGGGTCAACGCGCGCCATCGGCGGCATCAGGCGCAAGGTCAGGTCCGAAAAATCCACCTCTCCGACCAAGGTCAGTTTGGGTGGACTGCGGCGCCGATGTTCTGCCCGCCGGCGCGGCGGGCGCGATCGGGAATGCGGATGGGATTGGGTCCATAACGGCGATGCGTCGGAGCGTGGAGACTGGAAGATTAGGCGGATCGAGGCCGAGCACGCGCGCCGCGACGCGCGCGATATTGCGGCCGCGGGCGGCCGCAATTGCCTCGATGCTTGTTCTCGGCGCACTTGGCTGGACCTATTTTTCGCTGCTGGTCGCGGGCATGTCCGCGCGCGGCGCGGTGCGTGGGCTTGGCCCGGGCATGGCCCTGTTCGACTATTTCGGCTGGCCCACGCGGCTCGATAGTCTCGCCCTTTCGATTTTCGACGCGCTCTGCCGCCCGGCATTCGCCGATGCCGCGTTCGCGGTCAACGCCGTGGCCGTCGAACTTGGTCTTATCTTCCTGATGTGGTGCGCGATGGTTCTGGTCATGATGTTGCCGACCGCGGCGCCGATGATCCTGGTTTACACGGACCTTGCCGAGACAGCGGCGCGCCGGGGGGAAAATGTCGCCTCGCCCCTGGTGCTGATCGCCGGGTTCATCGGCGTGTGGTTTGGATTTTGCGCCGTTGCCGCGGTTCTACAGGTCGCGCTCGCGCGCGCGGCACTGCTCGACGCCGGCATGGTATCGGCGAGCGCGCCGGTCTCGGGAGCGATCTTCCTCGCCGCCGGCCTTTACCAGTTTTCCACCCTCAAGCTCGCCTGCGTTCGCCATTGCCAGCGCCCGTTTCCGTTCTTTTTCGCCAATTGGTCGGCGCGCGGGCGCGATATATTCCGCCTCGGCGTTCGTCAGGGGTTCTATTGCCTCGGCTGCTGCTGGGCGGCGGCGATCATCATGTTCGCCGTCGGCGCCATGAACGTGATCTGGATGGCGGGGCTCGGGTTGGCGATGGCGGTGGAGAAGTTCGCGACGACAGCGCGGCCAAGCCGCGTCTTCGGCGTGATCTTCTTGACGATCGGCGTTGGCTTGGTGGCGCCTTCTATCGCGTCGCATTGGCCGCGCTGGTGACGGGTAATGACGGGCGCTGGCGCGCCTGAATGCGCAACGTGGCAGGGAGTCTCAGGTGATCGATCAATGGACGTTGCGGGGCGAGCTGATGCTCTCGTGCAACTGTACGGTATTCTGTCCATGCGTGATTTCGCTTGGCCAGCACGATCCGACCGAGGGCTATTGTCAGACCTGGGCGGGCATCCGCATCGACGAGGGCCGCCTCGACGCCG
Source organism: Pseudomonadota bacterium (assembly GCA_016195095.1). Lineage (GTDB taxonomy): Bacteria > Pseudomonadota > Alphaproteobacteria > Rhizobiales > Xanthobacteraceae > JACQAE01. The sequence continues at coordinate 20,645 of JACQAE010000061.1, read as the reverse complement.
TCGACCTTTCCGGCCTCAAGGTGGCGCTGGTCGCGGAAGTTCCTGGGCCTTTGACGCGCGGCAACTGGACGGCCGGGCTTTTTGTCGATGACAAGGCGTCGATCTACGCGGTCAAGGCGCTGACGCGGATATTCACCGGTCGCGCCGGCGGCTCGACGGGCCTCTTGAAAATCCTCGTCAGCCAGTTTCTCGGCGTGCGCACGGCGCCGATCTCCTACCGCGTCGAGGGCGATACGCGCATCTTCAACGTCGAGAACGTCATCGATGGCGCCATCACGCCGGTTCGCGGCAAGGACCCCTCCAAACCCGTCGTCGTGCATAATAGCGGCTACTGGATCGCGCCCGACGTCACGGTGTCAAAGGCGGAGCGGTCACGCATGCGCGCCTTTGGTAGGAACTGGAATTTCGCCGGCCGCTCGGCGGAAATCTGCGCTATCGACTGGGGCAACGGCCAGGCCGGATGAAGCGTGATGACGAACCGCTAGCGGCCGCGCGACCGGGGGAGCGGTTGCGCGGCTTCGGCGTGCATCTTTTGACGGCGAGCGGCGGTGCCGTCGCGATCCTCGCGCTTTTCGCCGCGGTGGAGCAGCGCTGGCCCGTCATGTTCCTGTGGCTCGGCGCGGCCCTCGCCATCGACGCGCTCGATGGGCCCTTGGCGCGGCGCTGGCGGGTCGCGGCGGCGCTGCCGCGCTGGTCGGGCGAGACGCTCGATCTCATCGTCGATTTTCTCACCTACGTCTTCGTTCCCGCCTACGCGATCGCCGCCGCCGGCGTACTGCCTGCCGCGCTTGCGGCGCCGGGCGCCGTGGCGATCGTCGTGAGTGGCGCGCTTTATTTCGCGGACCGGCGCATGAAAACGCACGACAACTACTTTCGCGGCTTTCCGGCGCTGTGGAACGTCGTCGCGTTCTACCTTTTGCTGCTGGCGCCGGCGCCTGCGGTCGCCGCGGCAACGGTCGCCATCCTCGTGGCGCTGACGTTCGCACCGGTGCCCTTCATTCATCCCTTCCGCGTGCGGCGCTTGCGCTTTGCTACGCTCGCGCTATTGGTCGCGTGGGCCGCGCTCGCGTTCGTGGCCGTGTTGGACGGCCTTGTCGCCGATGCGTGGACCAAGGCGGGGCTCTGTCTGATCGGCGCCTATTTTCTTGCCGCCGGTATCTTGCGGCGGCCGCGCGGCGGGGGGGAGCTGCCCGATGCTTGAACTTCTCCTCGATCCGCATGCCTGGGCGGCGCTGGCCACGCTCACCGCGCTCGAAATCGTGCTCGGCATCGATAATGTCGTTTTTATCTCGCTGCTGGTGGCGCGGCTCGACAAGGCGCGGGCGGAGCGCGCGCGCCGCATCGGCCTGGCGCTGGCGCTGATCTTCCGCGTTGCGCTGCTGTTTGGCTTGACCGGGCTCATGCACCTGCGCGCGCCGCTCTTTTCGCTCCTCGGCAACACGATTTCCTGGCGCGACATCATTCTGGTTGGGGGCGGTCTCTTTCTCGTCGCCAAGGCGGTGCACGAGATTCATCGCGAGGTTGACGCGGTGCAGGCCGGCCGCGATGCCGTTGGCGCGGCGGCAGCCAAGGGCGCGTTCGGGGCGATCGTTGTGCAGATCGCCGTCATCGACATGGTGTTTTCGATCGATTCGATCATCACCGCAATCGGCCTTGTCGATGACATTCCCATCATGGTCGCCGCGATATTGATCGCGGTCGCGGTCATGTATGTGGCGTCGGGGCCGGCATCGGCGTTCATCGCGCGTCATCCCACGACCAAGGTCCTGGCGCTGGCGTTTCTTGTCCTCATCGGGGTGGCGCTGATCGCCGATGGCTTTGACGTGCACATTCCGCGCGGCTACGTCTACTTCGCGATGGCGTTTGCCGGTGCGGTCGAGACAGTCAATATCCTGGCGCGCGACCGTCGCCGACGCGCACGCAAGCGCAAGGATTGACGCGGAGGCCTTATGACGACGCCACCCCTGGTCTTGATCACCGGCGCCGGCCGCGGCATCGGCGCGGCGTGCGCGCGTCTGGCGGCGCGGCGCGGGTATGACGTGGCCGTCAACTACCTCAATGACGCCAATTCCGCCGCCGCGGTCGTGCGCGATGTCGAGGCGGCGGGCCGTCGTGCCGTGGCCCTCCAGGCGGATATGGGGCGCGAAGAGGATATCGCGCGCCTGTTCGCGCAGACCGACAAGCGGCTCGGGCGCATTTCGCACCTCGTTTACAATACCGGCATCATGGGACCGCCATCGCCGGTCGCCGGCGTCGCGACCGCGACGCTGCGCGCGGTGTTTGACGTCAATATCCTCGGCGCCTTCCTGTGCGTGCGCGAAGCGGTGCCGCGCATATCGAAACGCAGCGGCGGCACCGGTGGCGCCATGGTGATGCTCTCCTCCGCCCTGGCCAGCATCGGCGGCGCCAATGAATGCGTCTGGTACGCCGCCTCCAAGGGCGCGCTGGAGAGCATGACGCTTGGCCTCGCGCGCGAACTGGTGGCCGACGGCATCCGCGTCAATGCCGTGGCGCCGGGGCCGGTGGCGACCGACATTCACGGCGCCGGACGACTCGAGCGCCTGGTGACGGCGGTGCCGATGGGGCGGGCGGGAACGCCCGACGAAATCGCGCAGGCGATCCTGTTTCTGCTTTCCGAACAATCCGCCTGGACGGATGGCGCGGTGTTGCGGATCGCCGGCGGCCGCTGAATGGCCGCAACGGGAGCGCTTGCCGCATGGATGGGCGCGCGGTGGGCCGGCGGCAATACGCGTCTTGCTTCCGGGCTGCGAGTTCCTATGATCGCCACGCGCCCGGCTGGCGGCGCACCCGGACCCCGCCGGCGGCAACGCAAGGCCGCGCCGGCCACTAACGCCTTGCACGGAGAACAGATCATGGTCGCAGCGGTTCGCGTTCATAAAACGGGCGGTCCCGACGTCCTCACCTTCGAGGACATCGAGGTGGCGGCGCCTGGGTCGGGCCAGATCCGCATCAGGCAACGCGCCTGCGGCGTGAATTTCATCGATACCTATTTCCGCATCGGCATGTATCCGTCTCCGGTCGGCTTGCCATTCGTCGCCGGCAATGAAGGGGCGGGCGACGTGGTCGCGATTGGCGCTGGCGTCACCGACTTCAAGGTCGGCGACCGCGTCGGCTATTTCGCGCCGCTTGGCGGATACGCGGCCGAGCGCCTGTTGCCGGCGGAACGCGCCGTCAAGCTTCCCGATGCCATCGGCTACGAGCAGGCCGCCGGCATGATGCTCAAGGGCATGACCGCGCAGTACCTCCTCAACCGCACCTACAAGGTGGTCAAGGGCACGACCGTGCTGGTGCATGCCGCCGCCGGCGGCGTCGGAATCATTCTGTGCCAATGGGCGAGCCATCTCGGCGCCACCGTGATCGGCACCGTGGGGTCGGACGACAAGGCCGCGCTCGCCAAGGCCAATGGCTGTCAGCACACGATCCTCTACCGCAAGGAGGACTTCCCGGCGCGTGTCAAGGAAATCACCGGCGGCAAGCTGTGCGACGTCGTTTACGACGGCATCGGCAAGGATACGTTTCCGGCCTCGCTCGATTGCATCCGTCCGCTTGGATTGTTCGCAAGCTTTGGCAGCGCGTCGGGACCGATCGAGGCGTTCAATATCAACCTCCTGCAGACCAAAGGTTCGCTGTTCGCGACGCGGCCGACGCTCAACACCTATACCGCCCGCCGCGAGGATTTGGTCAGCACCGCCAACGATCTGTTCAGCGTGGTCGGTGCCGGCAAGGTCAAGATTCCGGTCAATCAGACCTACGCGCTCAAGGACGCGCAAAAGGCGCATCGCGACCTTGAGGGTCGCGCCACCACGGGATCGACGATCCTCACGCCTTGACCCTATAGCGAGCGTCGAATCCGCGTGCACATGACGCACGTGGAATTCGGCGACGCGTAACGTGCGACGTGCGTTTGCAAGCTGCGGCAGCCACCCGAGAACCATAACCGCGACGGCGCATGGACGTTTTTCTCAGCGAATGGGCCAATCTCTTGATCCGCTGGGCGCACATGCTTGTGGGCATCGGCTGGATCGGCACGTCGTTTTATTTCATGGCGCTGGACTATTCGCTCGATGCGCGCGAGCGCGCCAAGGCCGGCGTCCTGGGAACGGCGTGGCAGGTTCACGGCGGCGGTTTCTATCATATCGAGAAGTTCACCGTCGCGCCGCCGGCGCTGCCCGAGCATCTGCACTGGTTCAAATGGGAAGCTTACCTGACCTGGGTGACCGGCTTCGCGCTGCTGATCGTGCAATATTACGTCAATGCGCGGGCCTATTTGATCGACCCGGATGTCATGGCATTGCAGCCATGGCAGGCGATCGCCGTTTCGATCGCCTCGCTGGCGGTTGGATGGGGGCTCTATGACGGGTTGTGTCGCTTGCCCTTCACCCAGCAGCCGGCGATTCTGGCGCTGGCGGTATTTGCGCTGATCCTTGGGGCGTCGGTCTTCTACGCCCATGTCTATTCCGGGCGCGGCGCGTTCGTTCACGTTGGCGCCTTTATCGGCACCATCATGGCGGTCAACGTCTTCGCGGTGATCATTCCCGGCCAGAAAAAGATGATCGCGCAGATCTTGGCGCATCAGGCGCCCGACGCGCGCCATGGCATCGTCGGCAAGCAGCGCTCGACCCACAATAATTACCTGACGCTGCCGGTACTGGTCCTGATGGTGTCGGGCCACTATCCGTTTCTCTACGCGCGCCCGCATTCCTGGCTGGTCGTGGCGCTCATCATTGTCGGCGGTGCGCTGCTGCGGCATTATTTCAATCGCGCCGATGCCGGGGACGAATGGGGCCGCTATGGCTGGACCTTGCCTTTGGCGGCGTTCGCGCTGTTCGCGGCCATCTATGTGACGGCGCCGCCGGCCGCCGGTACCGCCGCGACGACGACCGTTTCGGATTCCGAAGTCCTGGAGATCGCGCGCAAGCACTGCGTGTCGTGCCATGCCAAGGTGCCAACGCATGAGAGCTTTCGCGAACCGCCCAAGAACGTGGTCCTTGAAACGCTGGACGACCTGCGCCGCTATGCGCAGCCGATCATCACCCAAACGGTGCAAAACAAGGCGATGCCGCTCGGCAACCAGACGACGATGCGCGGCGAGGAGCGCGAAAAGCTCGGTGCCTGGCTGCGCGCGCGCCATGTGGCGCCATGATCTTTTGCCGCGCGCGCGAACGTCGAAGCGAATTGCGGTGTATGCTCGATACAGCCACCTTGCGCGAGCCAGGCGGTCAATCGAGATGGTTCTCACTTCGTCGCATGCCCTGACGGGACCAAGATGAAACCGGATATCGTTGCCCTCGGCGCGCGCGCCGAAAAAATGATCGAGGAATTAGCGCGATTTTCGGCGCAGCCCGGACGGTTGGTGCGGCTCTTCCTCTCGCCGCAACATCGCCAGGCCGCCGACCATGTCGCCGGCCGCATGCGCGCCGCGGGACTGTCGGTGAGCGAGGACGCGCTTGGCACCGTGCGCGGCCATTGGCCGGGCGCTGGTCGCGCGCGCAAGCCGGTCAAGACCTTGCTGATCGGCTCGCATCTCGACAGCGTGATCGATGCCGGCAAGTATGACGGGCCGCTTGGCGTCGTCGCCGGAATTCTGGCGGTCGAGCATCTCGCGCGCGCCGGCGTCGAGCTGCCTTTTGCCATCGACGTGCTGGCCTTTGGCGACGAGGAGGGCTCGCGCTTTCCCGCGACCCTTTCGACGTCGGCGGCGTGCGTCGGCGCGTTCGACCGCGCGACGCTTGGTCTTGCGGACGCCGACGGGGTGACGCTCGAACAGGCCATTCGCGCCTATGGCAAGGATCCGGGCGACATCGCGCATTGCGCCTACAAGGCCGCCGAGGTGGAGGCCTATGTCGAGGTCCATATCGAGCAGGGTCCGGTACTCGAAGGAGAGAATCAGCCGCTCGGCGTGGTGACGGGGATCGTCGGGCAAAGCCGCTTGCGCGTCGCGGTGACCGGCGAGGCCGGCCATGCTGGCACGGTGCCGATGAACATGCGCCGCGACGCGCTCGCCGGCGCGGCGTTGATGATTTGCGAGGTGGAGCGGATCGCCAAGGCGCATGCGGGCATGGTCGCGACCGTCGGCCACGTCGAGGTCATCCCGGGCGCGGTCAACGTCATTCCCGGACGCGTCCAGTTCACGATGGACCTGCGCAGCATGGATGAGCGCGCGCGCGAGGCGGCGCTGCGCGCCTTCGCCGCCGCCGCGCAGGGCATCGCCAGGGCGCGCAAGCTGCAAGTCGATGTTGAGCCATTTCACGAGATTGCGGCGGTGGATTGCGCGCCGGCGCTGCGGCGCACGCTGGCGCTGGCCGTCGAAGATCTGGCGCTTCGGCCGATTCATCTTGCGTCGGGGGCCGGGCACGACGCGCAGATGATGGCGTCGCTTTGCCCTTCCGCCATGCTGTTCGTGCGCTGTCGCGGCGGCATCAGCCACAATCCGGCCGAATATGCCTCGCCGGCCGATATGGGCGCGGCGGTTGGCGCGATCATCCGTTTCGTGGAGCGCCACGCGGCGGCACAAGGCGCGGCAATGGCATCGTCCTAAAGGCGCGCAACCAGCGCGTCGAAGGTCGCGTGCGCGGCGCTGTCGTGCGGCAAGCGCGCAATGGTGAGAATATCGGTGTCCGCGGCGAAGCGGCGCAGCGTTTCGGCGGTCTCTTCCAGTTCCACCGTGGCATTGGCTGACTGGCTGAGCACCAGCGCCATGACTTCGAGCCGCCGGCGCGCGAGCACGTCGAGCGCCGTGAGCGTGTGGCTGATCGATCCGAGATAGCTGCCGGCGACGAGCACCAGCGGCAGCCCCAATTCGCTCATCCAGTCGAGCACCGTATGCCGCGCCGTGAGCGGAACCATGACGCCGCCGACGCCCTCGATCACGGTAACGTCGGCGGATTGCGAAAGGCCCTGGCGGCAATATCGCAGCAGCGCGTCGAAATCGATGGTGCGGCCTTCGCGTGCCGCCGCCATGTCGGGCGCGAGCGGCGCGCGCAAGCGCCACGGGGCAATGGCGGCGATAGCCTCCAATGATGGCTCGACGCCGCCGGCGCGCAGCAGCCTGCCGGGATCGCTTGCCGCGGCGCCTTCGGGGTTAAAGCCACTGACGACGGGCTTGAAGACCGTGGCCCGGCGTCCGGTCGCGACCAGGCCGCGGATGATGCCGCAGGCGACGAAGGTCTTTCCGATATCCGTGCCGGTGGCCGTGATGAACACGCCAGCCATTGCCTATCGCCTCGTCACGCGCTGCTTGATGATTTCGGCGAGGCGGGCGATTTCGCCTTCGGGATGCAACGCGGAGAATGCCAAGCGCAGCCGCGCGGTGTTTGCCGGCACCGTCGGCGGGCGGATGGGGACGACGAGGAAGCCCTCGTCTTCGAGCAACCGCGCCGCTGACAGCGCGTCGGCGGCGGTGCCAACGACAACTGGAACGACGCAACTTGCCGCCGGCGGCAAGTCGGCGAGGGCGGTAAATGCCCTGGCCCTGCTCAGCGGCAGGGCCGCATAGGCGGGATCCTGCGCGATAAGATCGATGGCGGCGATGGCGGCGGCGAGCATGGCCGGCGGCAGCGCCGTCGAATAGATCAACGTGCGGGCGCGGTTCTTCATCAGGTCGATCACCGCCTGGTCGGCGCAAAGATAAGCGCCGTAAGAACCGAGCGCCTTCGACAATGTCCCCATGTGCAAGGGTATGTCGGCGGGCGCCGCGGCGGCGAAGGCCGATCCGCGGCCGTTGCCCAAAACGCCGAGCCCATGCGCGTCGTCGGCCAGGAGCCAGGCGTCATGGCGGCGCGCGATCTCGGCGAGTTCGCCAAGTGGCGCCAGATCGCCGTCCATGGAAAAGACGCCGTCGGTTGCAACCAGCGCATGGCGGTGCGTGCGGCGGTGCTCGGCCAAGATCGCCCGCGCATGCGCAACATCGTTGTGGCGGTAGGTGATCGTGCGCGCGCGGGCAAGCCGCGCACCGGCATTAAGGCAGGAATGCGCGTATTCATCGACCACGATCAGGTCGTCGGCGCCGACCAGCGCCGGAATGATGCCGGTATTGGCCAGATATCCCGATCCGAACACGCAGGCCGCTTCGGTTCCCTTCAGCCGCGCGAGGCGGGATTCCAGTTCGCCGTAAAGCGGATGATTGCCGGTGACGAGGCGCGAGGCGCCCGCACCGACGCCGTAACGTTCGATCGCCGCGATGGCCGCCGCGCGCACACGCGGGTGCTGCGACAGGCCGAGATAATCGTTGCAGGAAAACGACAATAGCCTGCGCCCGTCGCGAATGACCCAGGGCGGCTCGGCGCGCTCGCTGACCTGGAGCGTGCGGCGCAGGTCAAGTGCTTGAAGTTGCGCGAGCTTCTCGCGCGCATATTGGGCAATCGAGGTCATGCCAGGGGCCATGACGGCGGGAGATAGACGGTCTTCGGTGCATTGGCGTGACCGCGCCCGCTTTCCCATGCACAATCGCGCCCATGCACACCCGACAACCCGCCAAGCCGCCGCCGGAAATTTCCGTACCCGATTGGTATCGCAGCGGAATCGATCACGTCTGGCTTCCCTATACGCAGATGCAAACGACGCCGCCGCCGTTGCCCGTCGCGCGCACCAGCGGCAGCCGCATATTCCTCGCCGACGGCCGCGTGTTGATCGACGGTATCGCGTCGTGGTGGACGGCTTGCCACGGCTATAATCACCCGCACATACGCCAAGCGGTTAACAAACAGCTTGAGCAGATGCCGCATATCATGTTCGGCGGATTGGCGCACGCGCCCGCATTGTCGCTGGCGGCGCGGCTGGCGAAGCTCCTGCCGGGCGATCTCGATCGCGTTTTCTTCAGCGATTCCGGCTCCGTCGCGGTCGAAATCGCCATGAAAATGGCGCTGCAATACCGCGCCAATCGCGGCGAGACGCAGCGCACGCGCTTCATCGCGCTGCGCGGTGGCTACCACGGCGACACCGCGGGCGCGATGGCGGTGAGCGACCCGGATATGGGCATGCACCGGCCGGGCAGCGGCCTTGCACCGGCGCAAATCGTCATCGAACCGCCGCTCGACGAACGCGCATTGGCGCGGTTCGACGATGCAATCGAGCGCCACGCCGCGAGCGCGACGGCGATCATCGCCGAGCCGCTGGTGCAGGGCGCCGGCGGCATGATTTTCCACACGCCGGATGTATTGCGGTGCCTGCGCGCGGCTGCCGACCGCCACGGCCTTCTTCTCATTCTCGACGAGATCTTCACCGGCTTCGGCCGCACCGGCACGCTCTTCGCCGCCGCGGCGGCGGGCGTCGTTGCCGACATCGTGACGTTATCCAAGGCGCTGACGGGCGGCACGCTGGCGCTCGCCGCGACGGTGGCGCGCCGCCACGTCTACGAGGCCTTCCTCGCCGAGGATGCCGCGCGCGCGCTCATGCATGGGCCGACCTTCATGGCCAACCCGCTCGCCTGCGCGGCGGCCAATGCCAGCCTCGACCTGTTCGAGCGCGCGCCGCACCTTGAGGAAGTGGCGGCGATAGGCGAGATTCTGTCGCGGGGGCTCGCGCCATGCCGCAACCTGCCGGGCGTGCGCGACGTGCGCGTCATGGGCGCCATTGGCGTCGTTGAAATGGCGCGCATCGCCGATCTTGAGGGCCTGCGCCGGCGCTTTGTCGAGAAGGGGGTGTTCGTGCGCCCCTTCGGCAACGTGATCTACCTCACGCCCGCCTTCACTATCGCGGTGCAGGATTTGGAGACACTCACCCGCGCGGTGGTCGAAGTGGTGCGCGAGGGGTAGGGGGCTGGAAATCGGCTCGCGCGGCCGAACTTCAATAATCCGCTCTGGAAATCCGCGAGACCCCGCCGATCGTGGTGCCCGCAAAGACGACGCCATTGCCAAACGTGGCTTCTGCGAGGGCATTGCGTGCTTGGTATTTGGTCGGCATCGCGCCCCTGAAGGTCAAGATGCCCGCTCGCCGTATCGCTTGTCGGCACCGGCGATAGGCAGGTGTCGGAGATTCTCACGGGAAGCGGCGTGGATTCCGAGATGCGCCAAATGGTGCTCGATCTCCACTCAATTGCGGATGCGCTTGAGGACTGAGGTCGTAACCGAGCGCCGTCCACACTCCGCATTCGTCTTGCAGGTGGGCCGAAAAGGCGCGAATATTTGCGCCGACTTGTCGCTCTCCGGGGAGTGCGGGCCGAGGCGATCAATCCTTCAACTTCGGCGTGGTCCGAAAATCTGAGGACTTCAATATGCAACGTGGCGAAATCGTCGAGCTAATTTTGACCCGCCTTGACAGTGACGAACGCGCCATCAAACACCAATGGCTGCACCCGACTGGTACGAAGACGCGGCATTTTTACATTGACGATCTGCTCCCCATCGACATCGTCGAGGCTGCGTATTCCGCGTTTCCAAGAGATGGAAATGGGTTTTTCAGTCGCGAGACGTTTCGCGAAAAAAAGAAAACGTCTGCCCATCTCGGTGAGTACGCGCCAATCCTTGGCGACCTGACCTATGCGCTGCAAGACCAAAAAATCGTTTCTAAAATTTCCGAGATCGTCGGCTTCAGGGGCATCGAACCGGACCCCGCGTTATATGCCGGCGGGTTGTCCATGATGTTTAAGGGCGACTTTCTCAATCCCCATATCGACAACAGCCACGACGCGCTGCGCGATCGGTACCGGCGATTAAATCTTTTGCTGTATATGTCTCCAAACTGGAAACTGGAGAATGGTGGGAATTTTGAATTGTGGGATGAAAGCCGAAGCGCTCCTATGACGATTGTATCAAAAAAAAATCGGCTCCTCGTCATGGAGACCAATAAGACGTCATGGCATTCTGTCAGCAGGGTAGTCATTGACGAACCGCGCTGTTGCGTTTCGAATTACTACTTCTCGAAAATCTCCCCTGACGAAACCGAATACTTCCACGTCACCTCATTTGATGGCAGGCCCGATGAACCAATCAAGAAAATTGTCGGTGTTGTCGACAATGCCCTTCGTAACTTCGTTTCGAAAACGTTGAAGATTGGGCGCGGCAAGACAAACATGAATTCGCCTGAGTGAAACTGAAATGCAAAACAAAATTTGGAAAAAACTTCTACAACGCCGGATCATTAGACGGATATATCTCGAAAGAATGGGCGAGCCGCTCATCTACAACTTGGCTTCTGCTTACATTTTTCTTTTCGGTTCCGTTCGGCAGAAGATTGAATACGACTGCATCCCGAGGAACGGCTACGCTTATTGTATCCTTGCCGCTGCCGACGCCGCAAAGAAACATGGCATCGGTCGGTTGACGTTAATCGAGTTCGGCGTGGCCGCGGGGGCCGGCCTTCTCAATATTTGCTCGATAGCCACGCAGGTGACCGGCGAAACCGGCGTCGAATTCGATATCGTCGGTTTCGATTCCGGCGAAGGAATGCCACCTCCTGTCGATTACCGCGATCACCCGGAAAAATATTTCACCGGCGACTATTTCATTGGTGAAAAAAAAGCCGCCCTATTAGATTTGCTTCCGTCGAACGCCAAGATTTACTATGGCGCCATCGCCGACACGCTGAAGCAAGCGGAGACCGAAATCGATTCAGTTATCGGCTTCATCGCCATCGACGTGGACTATTTCTCGAGCACGAGAGAAAGCCTGCGCGTTTTGGATTGGGATCCCTCGAGATATCTCTCCTCGGTGCTGATGTATTTTGATGACGTGCAGGAAGCCGACGACAACGAATATTGCGGTGAGCTTCTTGCGATTAAGGATTTCAATCAGCGCAGCGAAATGCGAAAAATCACTCCTGTGAACTATCTTTCAAAGCTCCGCTTCTTCAAGAATGCCTTCTGGCATGGCCAAATTTATTACGCCCACGTTTTTGACCACAGGTTTCGTTCGAACGAATATAATAAGGCCAGGGGCCGGAAGCCCACTTTCCTGACGAATCCGTATCTTTAGTTCGGCCTCGCTCCAATAGCCCCACGACTCTTCTCTCTTTGGTGGATAATGCAAGGGCCCCAAGTCCCACCGCTTTTCCCGGCCGGGGATAATTTTGCACGAATGCTCGCGTCGCCGGTGATGCCGGCGCATGATGCGGTCCAATTCGTTTTTTTGGCGCGAGGAAGGCATGGCGGGCGGGAATGAACCTGAGTTGTTCGACGGCGAGGGGCAGGCTGAATTGTTCGGCGCCGAGGCGACGCCCGGCTATCGGGCTGATCCCGACAAGGTGCGCACGCGGTTGCACAGAATTCTCGCGCAAGCGCGTGCGGCGCTCCAGCGCACAATCTTCCCGCAGATGACGCTCTTCCCGCCGCGGGAGGAGGACGTGCAATTGCGCTTCGCGTTTGACGCGGAAATCGCCCGGCCGGAAGCGGCCTGAGGCAGCCTCCCGGCGTGTCGCGGCAGGGCGCCGGCGCGCAAGGCACCCAGCCGCCGCCGCGCGCGACCAAAAAAACACAATGCACCAAACGCAAGATGATCTTGCCATCATTTCACTTCCGGCGCTCTTGAATACGCGGTCTATGGCGTGGGCTTGGCTTGCAACGGAGCGCGCGCATGATCATCACCCTTGGCGAGAAATCCCCGACCGTCACCGGGCGCCGCCGCCGTGCCGCGCGCCACGGCCTGGCCAGGCGCCGCCTTCTCGCCGCCTGCGGCGCGCTCGGCCTTCTCGGCCAGCTTGCCTACGCGCAGGAGGCGCAGAAACCGCCCATCCGGCTTGGCGTCCTCACCGACATCACCTCGATCTATACCGATAATTCCGGGATCGGTTCGGTCACCGCGGCGCAAATGGCGGTCGAGGATTTCGGCGGCAGCGTTCTCGGCCGGCGCATCGAGGTCCTCTCGGCCGACCACCAGAACAAGGCCGATGTCGGCGCTGGCCTGGCGCGCAAATGGCTCGACGTTGATCAGGTTGGTGCCATCGTCGACGTGCCCAATTCATCGATCGCGTTGGCCGTGCAGGAGATGACGCGCGAGAAAGGGCGGCTGTTCCTGGCGACCGGCGCGGCGACGTCGCGCCTGACCGGGGACGCCTGCTCGCCAACCGGCATTCACTGGACCTATGACACCTACGCCGCCTCGCAGGGCACCGCGCGGGCCTTGACCAGGCAGGGCGGGAAGACATGGTTCTTCATCACCGCCAATTACGCCTTCGGCGCCCAGCTCGAGGCCGACAGCCAGAAGGTCATCGCGGCCGAGGGCGGCACCACCGTCGGCTCGGTACGCCACCCGGTCAACACGGCGGATTTCTCCTCCTATTTGTTGCAGGCGCAGGCCTCCGGCGCCAAGGTGATCGGCCTCGCCAATGCCGGCGGCGATTTCATCCAGGCGGTCAAGCAGGCGGCGGAGTTCGGCATCGCGCGCTCGGGCCAGCGTCTCGCCGGCCTCCTCGTCTTCGTCGCCGACGTGCATAGTTTGGGGTTGCCGACCGCGCAGGGCCTCGTCCTCAGTTCGGCCTTCTACTGGGATATGGACGCCGACACCCGCGCCTGGTCGCAGCGCTTCATCGCCCGTGTGAACAAGGTGCCGACGATGATTCACGCTGGCACCTATGGCGCCGTGACGCACTACCTCAAGGCCATCAAGGCGGCGGGGACCGACGAGGGAAAAATCGTGGCGCGCAAGATGCGCGAGATGCCGGTCAACGATTTCATGACCAAGAAGGGCGTCATTCGCGAGGACGGCCGCTTGATGCGCGACATGTACCTGTTCGAGGTCAAGAAGCCGTCGGAATCGAAGGGCAGGTTTGATTACTACAAGCGTTTGGCCACGATCCCGGCCAGCGAGGCGTTCAAGCGGCTGGACGAGGGCGGTTGTCCGCTGGTGGCCAAGGCGTCCAATTGACGGCGCGCGCCGTGCGCGGGCAAAGCGCCGCGAGCGCGCCCCCGGGCGATGCCGCGCACGCCGTCGATCGGGCGATTAGCGGGCGCTACGCCAACCGGTTTTTTCTCGACCGGCAGGTGCGCCGCGAGGAAGTCCACGCAATCCTCGACGTCGCGCGCTTCGCGCCGAGCGGCGCCAACATTCAGCCCTGGAAGGTCTATGTGCTGGCCGGCGCGGCGAAGGACGATATCTCCGCCGACATCCTGCGCGCGCATGCGAGCGCGGCGGGCGCGCATGCCGCGGAGTACGCCTACTATGCGGCGGAGCTTCCCGAACCGTTCCGCGGGCGACGTGCGAAATTCGGCGCGGCTTACTATTCCTCGCTTGGCATCGACCAGGCCGACCAGGCGGCGCGCCTGCGCCAGACTGCCAAGAACTATGGCTTCTTCGGCGCGCCTATCGGCCTCATCCTGTGCATCGACCGGCGGCTCGAGATCGGCAGCTGGCTCGATTTCGGCACCTTCTTGCAAAGCATCATGATCGCCGCCAAGGCGCGCGGCCTTGATACCTGCCCGCAGGAAACGCTGGCCAAGTATCACGCGGTTCTGCGCAAGCATCTGCCGATCGCGCCGCAGGAGATCGTCGTTTGCGGCATGTCGCTGGGGTTCGCCGACCCGGCGGCGGCAACGACGCGCGGCGTGCAGGAAAAGCTGCGCGTTGAGGAATTCGCGGGCTTTTTCGGTTTCGCCACGGCGGACACGCGCGCGCCGCCGAAATTTCACCCCGAACGATGATTGAAAGGACGCAGGCGTGAGCCCTCATCGCGACGAACTCATCGCGTGCAGCATCAAGCTGCTCGATGCCGTCAAGGACATGACGCCCGGAACGCAGGTCGAGCAATGGCTCAACGCGACGCACGGGCCGGGAAGCGCGATCTACGATCGGCTGGCGCGCCTGATCAAGGCCGGGATCGAGGAGGGCTGGGCCGCCAATATCGAAGTCGACGGGCGGCGCTATCGCCGCAGCAGGATTTGCGAGCCCTGCGCCGAGACATTCAACTTCAGCATCACCGCGGTCTACATGGACAGCAAGGACCGCTATCGCGGTCAATACCACGCCCACCCCTATGGCGAGCTCAACCTGGTGGTGCCCGTGGATGCCGGCGCGCGTCTTGCCGGTCCCAATGGCTGGTGTGGCGCGGGTTGGACGGCGCCGGCGCCCGGCAGTCACCACTACCCCGAAGTGGAGGGCGGCGCCGTGATCGCGCTGTTTTTCCTTCCCGCCGGCCGTATTTCCTACAATATCACGCCGCCCGTGGAGAGCGCCGCCTAGAGCACGATGGCAATCGACCGCTTTGCGGCGGCGCGGGGCTCAACGGCTTTCAGCGCCGCGCCCGCGGCCGGCGGGGCGCCAGCGCGGTCGCGGACGCATGCGTCAATATCTGGCGAAACCAGGCATGCGCGGAATCCTCGTCATAGCGCCGATGCCAGACCGCGTGAACCGATACCGGCCGGGTCTTGTATGGCGTCGGATGGATGGCGACCGCGCCCGAGCGCGCGAACAAGGCGGCCAAGGGGCGCGGAACCAGCGCCACGTGCTTGGAATCCGCGAGCAGGCCGGGAAGCGCCAGGAAATGCGGCAGCACGATTGCCAACCGTGGCGCCAGCCCCGCCGCCGCCGCGGCGCGTTCCAGCGCCGTGCGGTCGAACATTTCCGACTTGCGCGCCAGGCCGCGCTCGGAAATGAAGCCCTCGAACGCGCCTTCCTCCTGACCTCCGAGCGAGACCACCATGAGCGGCGCGCGTGCCAGTTCGCGCGTGCCGAACGGCGTGGAGGCGAAGCGATGCCGGCGGTCGGTGACAAGAACGTCGTCATAGTCGAACAGCAGGCTGGAATTGAGCCGCGCGGGGATATTCGAAAAACTGCCCAAGGCGAGGTCGATCCGGCCGAGATCGATCTGTTCGGCAAGGTCGATGCGCGTCCCCGGCCTGATCACGAGATCGACATGCGGGGCGGATTCGCCCATGGCACGCAGGAGATGCGGACCGATCACCGCCGTGAGATAGTCGTTGGCGGCCAGCGTGAAGCGGCGACGCGAGGTGGTGGCGTCAAAGCGCGCCGAGGACACCGCGAGGTCCATGCGCAGCAACGCCTCGCGCACCAATGCCGCCATCGCCAGAGCGCGCGCGGTCGGCTGCATGCCCGTGGCGGTGCGCACGAAGAGCTGGTCGCCAAGATGCTCGCGCAGCCTGGCGAGCGAGTGGCTGACCGCTGATTGACTCAAGCCAATTCTTTGGCCGGCGCGCAACACGCTACGCTCATCCATCAGCGCGTCGAAGACGCGAAGCAGGTTAAGGTCGAGCGTGTTGAGGGAAATGACCATTGTCAGCCGGTGGCGGCGCTTCTCGCCCTAGAAGCGGCGTTTGCGCGCACGCGCGGGAACGTCGCGCCCGCTGGCGGTGCGTCGAGCCGGGGGAGCGACCGGCGCATCGGTCGAAGTCTAGAGCATCTTGCGGCGAGGTGGGAACCGCTTCACCGCAGAAAATGCGACAAAGCCAGAGAAAATAGAACGCTTTCCGATTCATTCGAAACGCAATGCGCTCTCGTCCGCACGCTGACGACGAGGCGACGGCCAAGGCGATCTTTCGTCCGCCACGTCGCCGGGCCGGGAAGCACCGGCCTATTGCGCCGCGGTTACTGCGCCGCGGTCACTGCGCCGCAGTCTTGGCGTTGACTGGCGCGACGCCGCCATTGTCGGCCATGATCTTTTCGGCCTCCGGCGTCTTGAGGAAGGCGAGGAAACGCTGCGCCACCGCCGAGGGTTGCGGCCCCTCGACGACATAGAGGCTGATGCGCAGCGGATAGTGTCCGCTCCGCATGGTGGCGACCGAGGGCTCCACGCCGTTGAGTTCGACCATGTGCAGCTTGGGGCGCTCGGTCATGTACTGGACCAGCGTCATGGCGGACAAGGAATTCGCCACCTTTTCGGCCATCGCGGCGTTGTCCTGGTCGGTGGCGGCGACGGGAACGTCGGGCCGCTTGCGCAGCGTATCCAGGGCCTCGCGCATTGCCGGAATATGATCGACAAGGTAAGCCGAGGCCGAGTCGCTCTTGGGGCGCAGGACGGGCTTGATCTCCTTGCCATCCGGCCACCTCGTGAGCAGGCCGTTATAGATCCCGACGACGTCGGCCAGCGTGAGCTTTTGGCGATCCGGGTGCGAGGAGACAAACATGAAGGGCGTGTCGAGGAGCACGGAACTCCTCGCGCCCTTGTCACGCTCGCGCGCATTGAGGTCGCGACCGCTGACCGCGAGTTGCAGCGCGCCTTCGATGACCGCGGCAATTCCACCGCTGCTGCCCATTCCGGCGATGACTTCCACCGTATCGCCGGGGTGGCGCGCCTTGAACTGATCGCACAATCGATCGACCAGGCCGAGCAATGCGCCGGTACCGCCGACCCGCAACGTGTCCGCCGACGCTGGACCAAGCGTCGCCGCGGTCGCGACACTCGCCACGATTGCCGATATAAGCAGCTTGCCGTACATTTGTGCCCTCGCTTGTGCCCACGCCGACATTTTCGCGTGCGAGCCTCACACAACATTGCCAACTTAGATTTAACGGCGCGATCTTGGCCATTTGACCAATCATTAACCATCGCCGGTGCCGGTCGGCGTGTGCCGGCGCGATTGCGCGCGGGCGTAACGCGGTATTTACAACCGGCAGGCTATGAATGACGCGCAGCGTGGGATCTGCACGAATGAACCGGGCGCGCGATGCACCTAAAATCCCGCAGAATGTGGGTCAAGTTTGTCGGCGCCGCGGTATCGATCTGTGCCGCACTGGTCGCTCCGGCAATTTACGCCACGATCATGCATGTGCGCGAACATGACGCGCTGGCGTTCAAGGCAAGTCTCAGCGCCGGCCGCGTCGCCAAATACATCTATGCCCACGGCCCGATGTGGCAATACCAGAGCGTGCGGCTGGCCGAGTTGATCGAATTCGGCGACGGCGCGCCACTCGCGCAGCGCGTCTTCACGCTGGCCGGGCGGCCGGTGACGCAGGTGGGTGAGGAGCCAATGGCGCCCCGCCTCGCGCACATCGCGCCGATCGTGGTCGGCGGCCAGACGGTCGGGCGCATCGAGGTCGCGGTCAGCGCGCGGCCGATGCTCGCCAAGACGCTGGCGGTAGGCGCGGGAAGCGCCACGCTCAGCGCGCTCGCCTATTTCCTGCTCGCCTGGTTGCGGCTGCGCACCCTGCGGCGGACCGTCGCGACACTTGACGAGCGCGAGCGCGAGCTGGCGGCCAAGAACCTGCAAATCGGCGCGGCGCTCGAGAACATGCCGCAAGGCCTGTGCATGTTCGACGCCGAACAACGCCTCGTCATTTGCAATTCCATGTACGCGCGCATGTATGGGCTGGCGCCCGAGCTGACCAAGCCGGGCACGCCGCTGAGCGCTATTCTGACCGACCGGCTGACCAGCGGACACGGGCCGAAAAAGAGCGAGGGATTCGTCGAGAACGCGCTGGCGAGCGTTGCGGAAAACGCCTCCTTTGTCGGCGAGCGCGACCTCGTCGACGGGCGCATCATCCTGATGGCGCGCCATCCCACGAGCGATGGCGGTTTCGTGGCGCTGCACATGGATGTGACGGAAAAACGCGAGGCGGAGCGAAAGCTCGCGCATCTGGCGTTTTTCGATACGCTGACCGGCCTGGCCAACCGCCGCCTTCTGCGCGAGCACCTCGCGGAGGAGATGAGCATGCAATCGGACGGCAAGGACGTGGCCGTGCTCTGCCTCGACCTCGACGGTTTCAAGGCCATCAACGACACCCTTGGCCATGCGGCGGGCGACGCCTTGCTGTGCGCGGTCGCCGACCGCATGCGCGAATGCCTGCACGATGTCGAACTCGTGGCGCGCACCGGCGGCGACGAATTCTCCATCGTGCAGTCGGGCGAGGCGCAGCCGCAAAGTGCCGCCGCCTTGGCGCGGCGCATTCTCACGGCGATGGAACTGCCCTTCGACCTCGACGGCAGCGAGGTGCTCACCGGCACCAGCATCGGAATAGCCATCGGCCCGGCCGATGCCGCCGACCCCGACGTGCTCGTGCGCAACGCCGACATCGCGCTGCACCGCGCCAAGGCGGATGGCCGTAGCCTTTACCGCTTCTTTGAAGCGGGAATGGACCTGCTGGTGCAGGCCAAGCGCATGCTCGAGCATGACTTGCGCAAGGCCATCGCCACCGGTGAATTCGAGCTGCATTATCAGCCTGTCGTCAATCTCAAGGACAACAGCATCAGCGGTTTCGAGGCGCTGTTGCGTTGGCGCCATCCGTTGCGCGGCTTGGTCTCGCCGGCGGAGTTCATCCCCACCGCCGAGAAAACCGGGCTGATCGTGCCGATCGGCGAATGGGTCATCCGCGAGGCCTGCGCGCAGGCGGTGTGCTGGCCGGCGCATCTGCGCGTCGCGGTCAATGTTTCACCGGTCCAGTTCCGCAGCGAAAACCTCGTGCCCGCGACCATGGCGGCGGTCGTCGCCGCCGGGTTGGCGCCGGACCGGCTCGAGCTCGAGATCACCGAGGCCGTGTTGCTGCAGGACAACGAGGCGACGCTCGCCATCTTGCACCAGATGCGCGGTCTTGGCCTGCGCATCTCGATGGACGATTTCGGCACCGGCTATTCATCGCTGAGCTATCTGCACAGCTTCCCTTTTGACAAGATCAAGATCGACCAGAGCTTCGTGCACCATCTCGAACAGCGACCCGATTCCATCGCCATCATCCGCGCCGTCGTCGGGCTCGGCGAGAGCTTCGGGATGGTGACGACGGTGGAAGGCGTCGAGACGCAGGACCAGCTCGACCAGATGCGCAAGGTGGGCTGCAACGAAGCGCAGGGCTTCGTCTTCAGCAAGCCGAGACCGGCAGGCGAAATCGCCGAGTTCCTCGCCGCGTTCGAGCAAAAGGCGCAGGCGGCGGCCTAGAGCATTTTCCGGCGAAGTGGGAACCGGTTCGCCAAGAGAACTTCGCAACTAATTCCACCGGATTGCGGACACGAGTGGCGCGACCGACATCGACCGTTCGCGTCGGCTTCGATCGCACCACCTCAAGTCGCATCGCTTCGCGTTGCATCCTGCGGCGGCCTTGCCGCATGCCCGAGCATGATCTTTTCCAAAATACCGGTTCCCACCTTTCGCGATCATGCTTTAGGATTGGCGCCGTTGGATATGCACGCCAGGCCGCCGCCGCGACCGCGGCGGGCGTGGCCTTGGAAACCGCTCGCGCGGGCGGCGAGGGGAGGCGAACATGGCGATGAAATCGATCCTGGTTCCGACCGTGCATCACACTGGCGCGCGCGCGGCGCTGGCCACGGCGCTGGTGCTGGCGCAGCGCACCGGCGGCTACATCGAGGGTTTTGCCCTGCGTTTCAGCTTCAACGAGTTTCTCGCCGTCGATATGGCCGGCGGCATGCCGCTGGAATCCTTCAAACAGGAGAGCATCGAAGAGGCCAAGCAGGCGCGCGCGCAATTCGAGGCGTTCATGGCGGAAAAAGGCGTCGCACGCGCGGCTCCGGGGGACGCGGCCGGCGCCGCGCCCTCGTACGGTTGGCTCGACGATGCGCCGGAGGGCGAGGAATTCGTCGGCAGCTACGGCCGCGTGTTCGACATCACCGTGTTCAGCCGGCCCGATCCCGATACGATCGGGCTGCCGGGCAAGGCGATCGAATCGGCGCTGTTCGAAAGCGGGCGCCCGGTGCTGGTCGCCGCGCCGACGCCGCCGCGCGACGTTGTCTCGAACGTGCTCATCGCCTGGAACCGCAGCACCGAACAGGCGCGCGCGGTGGCGCTCGCCATGCCG
>JACQAE010000060.1 GCA_016195095.1 Pseudomonadota bacterium | reverse complement strand
CGGCTGCCTTGGCATCATGATTCCGCCGAGCGTGCTGCTCATCCTCTATGGCGCCACCACCGCCGTCTCCGTGGTCAAGCTCTACGCGGCGGCGTTCCTACCGGGCTTCCTGCTGGCGGGACTTTATGTCCTTTATGTCATCACGCGCGCCATCATCGACCCGAGCCTGGCGCCCAAGCCAAAGGAACTCGATCGCCATATACCGTTCAGCGAGGTGATCACGGCGCTCGCCACGTCGTTCTTTCCGCTGGCGATCCTCATCCTCTCGGTGCTCGGCGCGATCCTGTTCGGTCTGGCGACGCCATCGGAAGCCGCGGCGGTCGGCGCGCTTGGCTCGCTCGTCCTCGCGGCATTGTACAAGTCATTGACCTTCACGCGACTCAAGGAGGCCGTTTACCTCACCGCGCGCACCTCGGCGATGGTGTGCTTCCTGTTCATCGGGTCGTGGACATTCTCGTCGGTCTATTCCTATCTCGGCGGACATGAGGTCATCGAGAACTGGGTCAAGGCGGCCAACCTGTCGCCGGTCGCGTTCCTGATCATCGCGCAGATCATCATTTTCCTGCTTGGTTGGCCGCTTGAGTGGACGGAAATCATCATCATCTTCGTGCCGATCTTCCTGCCGCTGCTCAAGACCTTCGGCATCGATCCGATCATCTTCGGCATCCTGGTGGCGCTGAACATCCAGACCTCGTTCAATACACCGCCAATGGCGATGGCGGCGTATTATCTCAAGGGAGTAGCGCCGCCGCATGTGCGCCTGACCCAGATATTCGGCGGCGCGCTGCCGTTCGTGTTCATGGTGTTCGTGTGCATGGTGCTGGTCTATGTCTTCCCTGAGATCGCGCTGTGGCTGCCGAACAAGCTTTACGGACGCTGAGTTGACCGACGGCGACATCATCGCCCTCTCGGCGAGCGAGGTCGCGGCGCGAATCGCGCGTGGAGACATATCCGCCGTCGAATATTCACGCGCATGTCTCGAACGTATCGCTTCCCTCGATAACCAGATCCGCGCCTTCGCCCACGTCGATCCCGACCACGTCATCGCGCAGGCGCGCGCGCTTGACGAGCGCCGCGCCGACGGCCATGCGAGCGGCCCGCTGCACGGCGTCGCGGTGGCGATCAAGGATATCTTCGATACCGCCGACTATCCGACCGAATGCGGTTCGCCGCTGTTTTCCGGGCGGCGGCCGTTGCGCGACGCGAGCGTGGTCGCGCGGCTGCGCGCGGCCGGCGCCGTCATCATCGGCAAGACGGTGACGACGGAACTTGCCTATTACCACCCCGGGCCGACGCGCAACCCGCGCGACCTCGAGCGCACGCCCGGCGGCTCGTCGTCGGGCTCGGCCGCGGCCGTCGCCGCCGGCATGGCGCCGCTCGCACTCGGCTCGCAGACCAACGGCTCTGTCATACGGCCGGCGGCGTTCTGCGGCGTGTTCGGGATGAAGCCCAGCCATGGCCTTGTCTCGCGCGCGGGCGTTCTCGAATTATCGCGCGTGCTCGACCATGTCGGCGGCATGGGGCGCACGCTTGACGACCTCGCGCTCTTGCTCGACGTGATTATCGGACATGACGCGCGCGATCCCGACACGCGCCCATTCGCGGTGCCCACGCTGCGCCGCGTCCTGCATGAAGCGCCGCCACTGCCGCCGCGCTTCGCCTTCGTGCGCACGCCGATCTGGGAAGCGGCGGACGCCGCCACCCGCGCCGCCTTCGAGGGACTGGCCGAGAGCCTGGGCGCTCAGGCCGGCATCGTCGCGTTGCCCGAGCGCTTCGCGCGCGCCTGGGACATGCACCGCGTCATCATGGCCGCCGACATGGCACACCGCTTCGGCGCGCTTGTCGCCAAGGCGGGCGACCAGGCCAGCGACACGCTGCGCAAGCTCATCGATGCCGGCGCCAAGGTCACCGCGACGGAATACTTCGCCGCGGTGGACGAGGCCCAGGCCATGGCCCGCGGCCTGGCCGAGATTTTCGACTATTACGACGCCATCATCACGCCGGCCACGCCGGGCGTAGCGCCCAAGGGCCTCGAGACGACTGGAAACCCGGCCTTTTGCACGCTGTGGACGCTGGTCGGCCTGCCCGCCGTCACGCTGCCGATCCTCGCCGACGAGGACGGCCTGCCGCTTGGCGTTCAGCTCATCGGCGCGGCCGGCGACGACGCGCGCCTGTTGCGCACCGCGCGGTCATTGCTATCGACACTCAACGAAGCGTGATCGCGCCGCGATCATTTTCCCCGTCGTCAGCGATTTTCCGGTCCGCGCAGCAACGGCGCCACGGCATCGGTCCACACCGCCCAGCCCATTCCGGCGACGCCAATCACGCAAACGATCCACAATGCCAATTCGTTGAGCTTGATGGCAATCGTCAGCAGAAACGTCACGAACAGCAAGGCACCGAGAACGCCGGTCAGGGCATCAGACATTGACCTCTCCCACAATCGGCTCGCGCCAAGATCGCAACGGCATCCGCGCAAGCGCGCGCCGCGCGCAATTCAAGGCGGCGGCTCGCGCCGTTGCCTGCGTATGGTTTAAGGCATTTCGCCCGTCAAATATACGAAATTCATGCCGCCGCCACGAGTGGTCTGGGCGGAGGGAGCCTGGCGTGGCGCATCGACGTTGGCGACGACGCAATCACCCGAACAATGCGAGGCCGATGAGCCCAAGCGTTCCGACCGCCACGCGCCACCAGGCGAACAGGCCAAAACCATGACGCGACACGTAGCCGAGGAAGGTCTTGACCACGATCCACCCGAACACGAAGGACGTGATGAAACCGACCGCGATCAGCACGATATTCGCGTTGGTCAGCTGCGATCCGCTCTTGTAGAGATCATAGGCGAAGGCGCCGACCATGGTCGGCATGGCGAGCCAGAAGGAGAACTCGGCTGCCGAACGCCGGTCGGCGCCGAACAGCATCGCCGCGACAATGGTGGCGCCCGAGCGCGAGACACCGGGGATCATGGCCGCGCATTGGAACAGGCCGATGCCGAGATACATCGGCAGCGAGAATGCCATGGCGTCGGAGTGGTGCGGCTTGAGCCCGAGTTGGTCGATCCATAGCAGCACCGCGCCTCCGGCGATGAGCGCGAAGCAGATCACCCAAGGGTTGAACAGGACGCTCTTGATGAACCCATAGGAAATCGCGCCGATAATGGCGGCGGGCAGGAAGGCGACGAGAACGCCGAGCACGAACAGGCGCGCGCGCGCGTCGATGAAGAAATCCGTGGCAAGCCGGAGAAGGCGCAGGAAATAGATCGAGAGCAGCGCCAGGATGGCGCCCATCTGGATCAGGACGGCGAACGTCTTGCCGAAATTCTTATCGCCGAACCCGAAGAAGTGCTCGATGAGCAGCAGGTGTCCGGTCGAGGACACGGGAATGTACTCCGTCAGCCCCTCGACGAGGCCGAGCATGGCCGCCTTGGCAACGTCAGCGATCATTTGAAAATACCTCGGTCAACTCTGCGCAACCACGATGTGCGCGCACGTCAACGCATTTGCCGTCGCGGCGGCGAGCGGTTTGCCGCAACCTGCGCCGCATGTCCCGATCGGCCCGTTCAATGTCCATGCTGACCCTTTTTCATCACACCTTTTGTCCGCATTCGCGATTTGTCCGCGTCGCGCTAGGCGAATATGGCATCGAGGCGCGCCTGGCGGAGGAGCGGGCATGGGAGCGGCGCGAGGTGTTCCTCGCCATCAATCCGGCCGGGACGACGCCGGTGCTGGTCGAGGAGGGCCGCCCGCCGATTCCCGGCGCGGCGATCATCGCCGAATATCTCGACGAAGCGCATGGCAACGATCTCGGCGAGCATCGCCTGTTGCCGCGTGACGTGGGCGGGCGCATCGAGGTGCGCCGGCTGATGAGCTGGTTCAACGACAAGTTTTTCGCGGAAGTATCGGGCCCGATCGTCTCCGAGCGCATCTTCAAGCGCCACATGACGCCGGCGCAGGGTGGGGGCCCGCCCGATACCGACGTCATCCGCGCGGCCAAGGCGAATATCCGCTACCATCTGGCCTATATCGGCTGGCTGGCGCGCTCGCGCGACTGGCTGGCCGGCGAGCGCTTGACCTATGCGGACCTGGCCGCGGCGGCGCATATTTCCGCGGTCGATTATTCGGGCGATGTGCCATGGGGCGAGGACGAGGCGGCCAAGATCTGGTACGCGCGGGTGAAGTCGCGGCCCTCGATGCGTCCGCTGCTGATGGACAAGCATCCGGGAATTCCGCCGTCGCAAAGCTACGTCGATCTCGATTTCTGAGCGACCCCGCCGCCGCCAAGGCCGAGCTGCGCCAGGCCGCGCGCGATTGCGGGTTTTCGGCATTCGGCGTGACCCGTCCCGACGCCATGGCACACGCGCGCCCGCATCTTGAACGATTCGTCGCGGAAGGCGCGCATGGCGACATGGCCTGGATGGCGAACGGCGTGGAGCGGCGCGGCAACCCGCTGCTGCTGTGGCCGCAGGTGCGCTCGGTCATCATGCTCGGCGTCAATTATGCCGATGACGGCGATCCACTGGCGGCATTGCGCCAACCGGCGCGCGGCGCGATTTCCGTCTACGCGACGCGCAACGACTATCACGCCGTCATCAAGAAGCGGCTCAAGCGTTTTGCGTGCTGGCTGGTCGCGCGCGGCGGCGGCGACGTCAAGGTGTTTGTCGATACCGCCGCCGTCATGGAAAAGCCGCTCGCCGTCGCCGCCGGCCTTGGCTGGCAGGGCAAGCATACCAACGTCGTCTCGCGCCAATTTGGCTCATGGCTCTTTCTCGCCGCGATCTTTTCCACCCTCGATCTGCCCGCCGACGATCCCGAGCCCGACCGATGCGGCAGTTGTCGCGCCTGTCTCGATATCTGTCCGACGGCGGCGTTTCCCGCGCCCTACCGCCTCGATGCGCGCAAGTGCATCTCCTACCTCACCATCGAGCATAAGGGCCCGATCCCGATGCACTTGCGCGGCGCCATCGGCAACCGCGTCTTCGGCTGCGACGATTGCCTGGCCGTGTGCCCGTGGAACAAGTTTGCGCAAGCCGCCCACGATACCGCCCTGGCGACGCGTGCCGTGCTGCGCGAGGCGCGCCTTGCCGAACTGGTCGGCCTTGATGACGCGCGCTTTCGCGCGCTGTTCGCCGGCACGCCGGTCAAGCGCACCGGCCGCGAGCGTTTTGTGCGCAATGTGCTGATCGCGATCGGCAATAGCCGCGACGCCGGCATGGCCGGTGACGTCGAGGCGCTGCTTGCGGACGCTTCGCCGCTGGTGCGCGGCGCCGCGATTTGGGCGCTGGCGATGCTCGATCGCGCGCGATTGCGCAAGGCGGCGGCGGTTCGGCGCGATGGCGAGCAGGATCCATCGGTACAGACGGAATGGCGTGCCGCCCTCGACGAGAAATTATCGGGTGCCATGCTCTAAGTGGAATGCCGTTTCGCCAACACGATCGGACTTTGGGCGATTGCGCCACCAACCGGCGCAAGCGCCCGATAGCGCGGCAAACCGCGTTGCGTTCTGGTGCGTCGGTGTTCGCTCAAACAAGGTCGCTACCGCCCATGTCGATGCTCGTCTGCCTTGGTTACGGCTATTGCGCGCGGTGGTATGTCGCGCAATTCGGCGCGCGCCACGCGCGCGTGGTTGGCACCATGCGGCAATTGGATGCCGCCGCCGCCGGCGCCGCCGTTACGATGCACGTGTTCGACGGCGTCACCGCCGATCAGCGGTTGCGCGATGCCGTGCACCAGGCGAGCGCGCTGCTGGTTTCGGTTCCCCCGCAGGATGGCCGCGATCCCGCGATCGCGCTGCTCGCGGCGACGATCGCGCGCGCGCCGCTTCTATCCTCGATCGTCTACCTGTCAACGGTCGGGGTCTATGGCGATCATGGCGGTGCGTGGGTCGATGAGGACACGCCCTGCCGTCCGGTATCCGAGCGCAGCAGGTGGCGTCTTGACGCCGAGAACGCGTGGCTCGGCCTCGGCGCAAAATCCGCGCTACCGGTCGCAATCCTGCGCCTTGGCGGCATATACGGGCCCGGACAGAGCGCGTTGACGCAGCTCGCCAATGGCACGGCGAAGCGCGTGGCCAAGCCGGGACAGGTCTTCAACCGGATCCACGTCGCCGATATCGCGGCCACGATCGACGCCGCCATCGCGCGCAAGGTGGGGGGCATGTTCAATGTCGTCGATGATGAACCTTCGCCGGCGGAGGATGTCGTTACTTATGCCGCCGCCCTCCTCGAAATTGCGCCACCCCCGCTCGTACCCTATGCGCAAGCTGCCGCCGGCATGAGCCCAATGGCCAGAAGTTTTTACGCCGAGGTCAAGCGCGTGCGTAACGCCCGGCTGAAAAACATCCTCGGTGTGACTCTGCGCTACCCAACCTACCGGGAGGGGTTGCGCGCAGATTTCCGCGATGGCGCAAATCAGGCGCTCGATATCCTGCGGCCGCGACAGGCGATGGTCACCATCCTTGATCAGCGTGAGCACCACGTCGTCCTGTGCCAGGCGCGCTACCAATTCGACGGCATGGCTCGACGGAACGTCCGTGTCCGCCGCGCCCTGCAAAATGCGCACCGGGCAGCCGGTCTCGATCATTCCGCCGAACAGGAGGTGCTGGCGGCCTTCCTCGATCAGGCGCGCGGTGATGACGGTGGGCTCGTGCGAATAGGCCGATGGCTGCTGCCAGTATCCGGCCTGCGCAAGCGCCTTGCGCGCGTCGTCGCTCATTTTCTTCCACATCAATTCCTCGGTGAAATCGACCGCCGGCGCGATGAGCACCATCCCCGCCACGCGCGATCGCACGGCCGCCGTGCCGAGCGCGCGCACCAAGAGGAGCGCGATCCACGCACCCATCGAGGAGCCGACAAGGATCTGGCGGCCATGGCCTTGAGCGGCAAATACATCGAGGCTTTCCTGCAGCCATCGTCCGATCGTTCCATCGCGAAAATTCCCGCCGGATTCGCCATGGCCGGAATAGTCGAAGCGCACGCAGGCGCGGCCCGCGTCCCGCGCCCATTGGTCGAGCGCTTGCGCCTTCGTTCCCTGCATGTCGGAGCGAAAGCCGCCGAGCCAGAAAATGCCAGGCGCCGCGCCGGCGCGCGCGCGCACGGCGATCGCGCGGGCGTGCGACCCCGAGCCGACGGCGATATGCGCCAGTGACTCCCTTTCCGTGGTCATGCGATGCTTCGCCTTCTTGACGTTGTTGCTTGCTGTTGTTGCTTGCTAGAGCAAGATCCCGAAAAGTGGGAACCGTTTTTGCGATAAGATCATGCGCAGGCGCGAAGGACCGTGATCGCGAAAAGCGCGAAGTGGTTCGCCGTCCAGAAAATGCGATAAAACATAAAATTGGCGCGCTTTCATTATTTTGTTCCGCATGGATGCGCTTTAATTGCCCATGCCAGGACCGTTCGCATGTTTCGCCGATTTGTTCCGACATTAGCAAGAGGGCGCGCGCCGCCGCCGCTCTCCCCGGCGCCGGACGAAGGCGTGGATGCGCGCTCACCGCGCTCGCTCGCCGGTGCGACAGTGCTGCAAATGTTGCCGGCGTTGCGCGACGATCCTACCGTCATCGACGCCCTCAACGTCGTGATGGCGCTGTTGCGGGCAGGTGCGCGACCGATCGTCGCCGCGGCCAGCGGACCACTGGTGTCCGAACTGCGCTCGATGGGGTGCGACTTTCTTGAACTGGACGGCGGGCGCGCGCATGGACTGCGGCAGCGGCGGCAAGTGCGCCAGATCGCATCGCTTATTCGTTCCGAGAACGTCGACGTGGTGCACGGGCATGGGTCCTTGGCGTCCTGGGGCGCCGTGCGCGCCGCCGCCGGCCAGCCGTGCCGGGTCGTCATCAGCTTGCCCGCGGACGCCGTGCCGCCGCGCCGGTTCGGCCGCCTTCAGGCGCGGGCGTCCAGCGCGATCTCCGCGATCGTCGTTGAATCCGCGTATGCCGGCGCGATCCTCGGTCAACGCCTCAACATCGCGCGGCGACGATTTTCGGTGATCCCGCACAGCATCGATACCGCCGGCTACGATCCGGCGAGAATTCCCCGCGCGCGCGGCGCCGCGCTGCGCGAGGCCTGGCACATCAATCCGCAGGAACGCGTCGTGCTTGCCCCCGGCCTGGTGGCGCCCGAACACGGGCATGCGATTTTGCCCGATGTGGCGCGTATCCTGCGCGCCAATGGCCACACGGACGTCATCTATGCCGTTCCAGGCGATATCCGTGGCAAGCGGCGCTACTTTCGCGCCGTCGCCGCGCGCGCGCGGCGGCAGAACGTCGACGACATCTTTTGCCTCGGCGCGCCGCCCGCCGACGTGGCGACGATCCTCAGCGTTGCCGACCTGGTCGTCGTGGCCGCCAGCAGCGCGGATGTGTCCGGTCGGCTCGTGGTCGAGGCGCAATCCATGGCGTGTCCGGTCATCGCCAGCGCCATCGGCGCGCTGCCGGAAATGCTGCTCGCGCCGCCGCGCATGCCGCAGAATTTGCGCACCGGTTGGCTCGTTCGTCCCGACGATCCCGTCGAACTCGCCGGCGCCATCGCGACGGCATTGGCCTTGCCGCCCGGTGAACGCGAGGCGATGGGCCGGCGCGCGCGCCAATTCGCCACGTCAACCTTCTCGCCGGCCGGCGTTGCCGCGGCCACCCTGTCGGTCTATACGTCGCTCCTCGAATATAATGGCTGACAGCGAGGGGGTTTGCGGGTGAGCGCCAGTGCGGCCAGCGTGCGTCGATTGCCTGCGGATGGCGCCATGCCCGCCGATACCGACGTGAACCCGCCGCGTCCCGGCAATGACGAAGGTCCGTTCGACGCCACGCAGGATGTCGCGGAGCCATCCCTCACCGTTCTGGTCGCGGTATCGACGTTGCACGCGGGGGCCGCCGATTGCGGCGTCATCGATCTCGTGCGCATCCTGACCGCGCGGGGCCATCGCGTGATCGTCATGAGCGGCGGCGGGCGCATGGAGCCTGCGGTCGTCGCGGCTGGCGGCGAGATCGTGCGCCGCAGACTGGGCAGCCACAATCCGGCAACGGTGGCCTGTAACATCGCGGCAATGGCGCGGCTGGCGCGGTCACGCCGATGCGATGTGATTCATGCGCATGATCGCATGGCGGCGTGGTGCGCCTTCGTTGCCGCGCGCCTGAGCGGCGTCGCGTTCCTGACCAGCTGGTACAAGGGTTTCCGCCAGCAAAATCCGTTCAAGCGCTTTTATAATGGCGTGCTGGCGCGCGGCGAGCGCGTGATCGTGGCGAGCGATCAGCTCGCCGGGCTGATCTGTGAACGGCACGCAACGCCGCCGGGGCGCATTGCCGTCGTGGCGGCGGGCATCGACCTGCGGCGATTTGACCCGAGTGCGCCCATGCAGGAGCGGGTGGCGGCGATCCGCCGGGAGTGGGGCGCGGCGGTATCGACCAAGGTCATCCTGGTGGTCGGACGCATGCTGCGCCGCAAGGGGCACCATGTCGTCGTGCAGGCGATCCACCGCCTGCGCCAGCGCGGGCTGAGCGATTTCGCCTGCGTCTTCATCGGTGAGGACCATGGCCGCACGCGCTATTCCGGCGAGTTATGGGACCTGGTCATGGAAAACAGCCTGGCCGACGTGGTCCGGATCACCGGATCGCCGGCCGACGTGCCGGCCGCCTATGCGGCGGCGGTTGTGGTCGTATCGGGCGCGATCCAGCCAGAAGGCGTGCAACGCGCGCTGCTTGAGGCGATGGCGATGGCGCGACCGGTGGTCGTCAGCGACCTGGGCGCCGGGCCCGATATCGTCCAGGCACCGCCGCTGGTCGCGCTGGAGCGCATGAGCGGATTTCGCGTCCCCTCCGGCGATGTGGAGGCGCTGGCGACCGCCCTTCTTCGCCTCCTCTCCATGCCGGAAGCGGAGCAGAACGCCGCCGGCGCGCGCGGGCGCGAATGGGTACTTACCCATTTCAACGACTCGGCGGCGGTCGGTCAGATGCTGGCCGTCTATCGCGAAATCGGGGGCCGCCGTGCGGCAAAATCAGCCCGCCGGGACCGATTGGCGTCGTCGTAACTGTTTTTTGTCGGTCTTGGGCGTTGACTCGTCGCCGATTTGAACCAATGTTTTGCGGTTGCCGGCGGCGACGCTGCTGCGCCTTGCCTGCGGGCCGGGACGCCCTGCCGCCGGAATGTGGAAACGACAGAGGAGAGAACTGCCATTCGTCGCCCGATGAGAGCACCGCCGACCGTCCAAAAGGACGGCCCGCGCATGAATGAGGATATCCGCGTCCGCGAGGTCCGCCTGATCGACAAAACTGGCAACCGAGGCACCGTCCCGATCGCGGAAGCGTTGGAGATAGCCAAGGAGCAAGGGCTCGATCTGGTCGAGATCGATCCGAATTCGGACCCGCCGGTCTGCAAGACGCTTGATTACGGCAAGTTCAAATACCAGGAACAGAAAAAGGCGGCCGAAGCGCGCAAGAAGCAGAAGGTGGTCGAAATCTCATGGTCCTGGCGCCGCGCTGACGGCGGCGCCGTTGCAACCAGGGCGCAAACGACCTGCTTGCGCGGGATCGCGAAGTGCTGCGGATCCTTAATCTGCAGGATTCTGCCTTTCAGCAAGAATTTGTTCGAACACCGCGTATCGGGGCGCAATAGCGGTTACGGCTGCTGTGCCGGCGCTCGGTCGCCCGCGAATGGCTGAAAGGGCCGGTGGCCCGGAGTGGCCGCGACTGGTGGCCGCGATAGTTGCCAATCGGATGCCCCTCTGCCATAACGCCGGCCTCCCGCCGCCCGGCTGATAGGGCTGCCGTGGCGACGGAAAAGTGCCGTACGGCACGTGACGCTCAGGCGTGACAATGATCGGCGGACCGCGGCGGTTGCTGGCGGTAACGCGCTGAAAAGGAGAGCAAAATGCCCAAGATCAAGACTAAGTCGGGCGCCAAGAAGCGCTTCAAGGTCACCGGCACGGGAAAAGTGCTTTATCAACAGTCGGGCAAGCGCCACGGCATGATCAAGCGCACCACCAAGCAGATTCGCGATCATCGCGGCATGGCCGTGCTGTTCAAATCCGACGGCGACAAGATCAAGAAATATTATCTGCCCAACGGCTGATCGCCGCGCGGCCGAGCCGCGTGCTTCAATAATTCGCGTATTCATCCAGGAGATCAGCCATGGCCCGCGTCAAACGGGGCGTCACCGCGCACGCCAAGCACAAGAAGGTCCTCAAGGCCGCGAAAGGCTATTACGGCCGGCGCAAGAACACGATCCGCGTCGCCAAGCAGGCGGTTGAGAAGGCCAACCAATATGCCTATCGCGACCGCAAACGGCGCAAGCGCACCTTCCGCGCGCTGTGGATCCAGCGCCTCAACGCCGCCGTGCGGCCGTTCGGACTGACCTATAGCCGTTTCATTGACGGGCTCGACCGCGCCGGCGTGGCAGTGGACCGCAAGGTGCTGTCCGATCTGGCCATCCGCGAGCCGGCGGCATTTCAGGCGGTGGTCGAAAAGGTCAAGGCGGCGCTGCCGGCGTAACGATTTGGCCGCCGGCTCGCGCGCGAACGGTCGGTGGAAAGACCGGTCAAGTGCCGGCGCGCGCCGCGGGAATAGGATTTTGTGCGCCAGCGGGGGCGCGGCGCCGATTTCGCCCAACCCGGTTGTGCGCCAGGCCAGTAAGGGACGGTCGGTCGCCATCCTGCCGCGCCGGAGCGAGCGATGATCGAGACGACCTATGTCCAGCGCATGGCGCGCTACAATCGCTGGCAGAACGAAAATCTCTTTCAGTGCGCGCAGCGCCTGGGCGATGCCGAGCGGCGGCGCGAGCGTGGCGCTTTCTTCGGCTCGATCCACAAGACCCTCAACCATATTCTCTGGGGCGATCGCATCTGGCTCTCCCGGCTGGCGCAAATGCCGCAACCGCAAGGCGGCATCGCGCAATCGGTGGAGCAATGCGCACAGTGGGAAACGCTCGCGCGCGAGCGCGCCGCCTGCGACGCCGCCATCATCGGCTGGGCCGACGCTCTCGACGCGCTCTGGCTTGCGAGCACGCTCACCTGGTTTTCCGTCAGCGCACAGCGCGAGATGACGCATCCCGCATGGCTATTGGTCACGCATGTGTTCAATCACCAAACGCATCATCGTGGACAGGTGCATTGCATGCTCACGCAGGCCGGCGAAAAACCCAGCGACACCGATTTGCCGTTGATGGCGGAGTGAGCCATGTCCGATATCGCCGCGCTTGAAGGAGACATCCTCGCCGCCATCGCGGCGGCGGGCGGGGAGGCCGCGCTCGAAGCCGTGCGCATCGCCGCGCTCGGCAAGAGCGGGTCAGTCTCCGCGCTCCTCAAGACGCTCGCCGCCATGTCTCCGGAGGAGCGCCGCCAGCAGGGTCCACGCATCAACGGCCTCAAGGATCGCGTCGGCACAGCGATCTCCGCGCGCAAGGCGGAACTCGGCGCCGCCGCGCTCGACGCCCGCCTCGCCACCGAAACCATCGACGTGACGTTGCCGGCGCGCGAAGCGCCCGCCGAGATCGGGCGCATCCATCCGGTCAGCCAGGTCATCGATGAATTGACCGCGATCTTCGCCGACATGGGCTTCGCGGTGGCTGAGGGGCCGGATATTGAGACCGACGACTACAATTTTACGCGGCTCAACTTTCCCGCCGACCATCCGGCGCGGGAGATGCACGACACGTTTTTCTTCAACCCCAAGCCCGACGGGTCGCGCCTGCTCTTGCGCACGCATACGTCGCCGGTGCAGGTGCGCACCATGCTGGCGCAAAAGCCGCCCCTGCGCGTGATCATTCCCGGCCGCACCTATCGCTGTGATTCCGATCAGACCCACACGCCCATGTTCCATCAGGTGGAGGGGCTGGTCATCGACAAGGGCTCGCATCTCGGTCACCTCAAATGGATACTCGCCGAGTTCTGCAAGGCCTTCTTCGAGGTTGACGACGTCAAGATGCGCTTTCGCCCATCGTTCTTCCCGTTCACCGAGCCTTCGCTCGAAGTCGATATCCAGTGCCGTCGCGACAGGGGCGAAGTGCGCTTCGGCGAGGGCGAGGACTGGATGGAGATTCTCGGCTGCGGGATGGTGCATCCCAACGTGCTGCGTAATTGCGGCCTCGACCCCGACGAATACCAGGGCTTTGCCTGGGGCCTAGGGATCGACCGCATCGCCATGCTCAAATACGGCATGCCGGACCTGCGGGCGTTTTTCGAGGCCGACGCGCGCTGGCTCGCGCATTACGGTTTTCGCCCGCTCGATCTGCCGACGCTGGCGGGAGGGCTGAGCGCATGAAGTTCACGCTCTCCTGGCTCAAGGAGCACCTCGAAACCGACGAGCCGCTGGCCGCGCTGACCGACAAGCTGACCATGATCGGGCTTGAGGTCGAGAGCGTGCGCGACAATGCGGCGGCGCTGGCGGCGTTCACCGTTGCGCGCGTGATCTCGGCCGAGCCGCATCCAAATGCCGACCGGCTGCGCGTGTGCATGGTCGATACCGGCGCCGGCGACCCGGTGCAGGTCGTGTGCGGCGCGCCGAATGCGCGCGGCGGCATGGTCGGCGTGTTCTCGCCGCCAGGCACCTATATTCCCGGCAAGAATATCACGCTCGGCGTCGGAAAAATCCGCGGCGTGGAAAGCCGCGGCATGCTGGTCTCCGGCGCCGAATTGCAGATATCCGACGACGCCGACGGCATTATCGATCTGCCGGCCGACGCGCCCATTGGCCAGCCCTATGCCACCTGGGCCGGGCTCGACGATCCGGTCATCGAGATCAACCTGACGCCCAACCGCGCCGACTGCGCGGGCGTGCACGGCATCGCGCGCGACCTCGCCGCCGCCGGCATGGGCAAATTCAAGGATCCTGGCATCAAGCCGGTGAAGGGCGAGTTTCCTTGCCCGGTCGCGGTCACGCGCGAATTCGGTGCGACGCCCTCGCTCTGCCCGGCCTTTGCGTTACGGCTGGTGCGTGGCGTCAAGAACGGCGCCTCGCCGTCCTGGCTGCAACGCCGGCTCAATGCGATCGGCCTGCGGCCGATCAACGCGCTGGTCGATATCACCAATTACGTCACCTATGATCGCGGCCGGCCGCTGCATGTCTTCGACGCCGCCAGGATCAGCGGCAACCTCACGGTGCGGCGCGCGCGCGCGGGCGAGAGCCTGCTGGCTCTCGACGGGCGCATTTACACGCTCGATGAAAGCATCTGCGTCATCGCCGACGCGGCCGGCGTCGAATCGCTGTCCGGCATCATGGGCGGCGAAGCCGCTGGGTGCTCGCCGTCAACAACCGATGTCCTGATCGAATCGGCGCTGTGGGACGCGCTGAATGTCGCCCAGACCGGCCGCAAGCTCGGCATCAATTCCGATGCGCGCTATCGCTTCGAGCGCGGCATGGACGCGAATTTCATGCGCCTGGGCCTCGAACTCGCGACCCGCATGGTGCTCGACCTTTGCGGCGGCACGCCGTCCGCGGTGACCACGAGCGGCGAAGCCGAGGCGCCGGAACGCATCGTCGATTTCCCCATCAACGAAATCCAGCGCCTTGCCGGGCTTTCCGTTTCGGCGGCCGAGATCAAGCGCATCCTCGGTCATTTGGGATTTTTCGTCGTCGGGCCGGGCGACACGGTGCGAATCGCTGTCCCATCCTGGCGCGCGGACGTTCAGGGCAAGGCCGATATCGTGGAGGAGGTCGTACGCATGGTCGGCGTCGAGCGCGTCCCGATGACGCCGTTCGAGCGCGGCGCGGCGCCGCGCAAGCCGGTGCTGACCGCGATCCAGCTGCGCACGCGCAAGGCCAAACGCGCGCTGGCGGCGCGTGCGATGCTGGAGGCGGTCACTTGGTCGTTCATCGCCAAGGCGGGCGCGCAGGCCTTCGGTGGCGGCGATGAGATGCTGGCGCTGGCCAATCCGATCGCCGCCGAACTGTCCGACATGCGGCCGAGCCTCATTCCCGGCCTTGTCGCGGCGGCGCAACGCAACGCCGATCGCGGCATTGCCAATACCGCCTTGTTCGAGGTTGGCCAAGTCTTCAAGGGCGACCAGCCGGCGGACCAGTTGATCGCCGCCAGCGGTATTCGACGCGGATTGGCGACGGGCGCGGGCCTCGGGCGGCACTGGTCGGGCGGCGTGGGCGCGGCCGCCGCGCATGATGTCAAGGCCGATGCGCTGGCGGCGCTGGCGGCTGCCGGCGCACCGGTGGCGGCCATTCAGATCGTGGCCGGCGCTCCCGCGTGGTTTCATCCCGGGCGGTCGGGAACGCTGCGGATCGGCCCGCAGAACGTCCTCGGGCATTTCGGCGAGCTGCATCCGCTTGCGCTGCAGGCGCTCGACGCGCAGGGGCCGGTATTCGCCTTTGAGATCGTGCTCGATAAGATTCCCGATCCGAAGGCACGCGCCACGCGCACGCGCCCGCTGCTCGATTTGCCGGCGTTCCAGCCGGTCGAGCGTGACTTTGCCTTCATCGTGGAGCGCAATGCGCAGGCGGCCGACCTGATCCGCGCCGCGCAAAACGTCGATCGCAAGCTGATCACCAGCGTCGTCGTTTTCGACCTCTACGAAGGCGCCGGGATCGAGCCAGGCAAGAAATCGATCGCCATTTCCGTTACGCTGCAGCCGCGCGAGAAAACGATGACCGATGCGGAAATCGACGCCGTCGCCGCGCGCATCGTGGCCGAAGTCGCCAAGCGCGTCGGCGGCGTGTTGCGTGAATAGAGGCAGGCCGCGCGCGGCGCCGCGGCCACATTGAGCGGTGGCCGTGCCGGGATTGGACGCCTATTCGATCGCGACGCTTGCCTTCGTCGCCGGCGCGGCATTCGTGGCCGGGCTCGCGCGCGGATTCTCCGGCTTTGGCGCGGCGCTGATCTTCATTCCTTTGGCAAGTACCGTTGTCGGGCCGAAAGTGGCGGCGCCGTTGCTGCTGCTCATTGATGTCGTGGCCGCCGCCGCGCTCATTCCGCGCGCTTGGCGCGCGGCCAGCCGGCGCGACGTCGGCACGATGCTGGCCGGCACCGTGGTTGGCATACCGCTGGGAACCTGGATCCTGATGCGCAGCGACCCGGTTTTGATCCGCTGGCTGATCGCCGCCGGCGTTTTCGCGATGCTGATCGTCCTGGTATCCGGGTGGCGCTATCGCCGCCGGCCGACGACCGCGCTGAGCGTCGGCGTCGGCGCGATGGCCGGGTTGTTCACCGGCGCCGCGCAGATTGGCGGGCCGCCGATCATCGTCTACTGGCTCGGCGGCACCGCGCCGGCGCTGACCGTGCGCGCCAATTTCGTCTTGTATTTCGCGGCCTCGGCCGCGATCGCCATCTTGAGCTATATCGTCGCCGGCGTGATGACGAGGAGCGTGCTGCCGCTCGCGGTATTTGTCGGCCCGCTCTACGCGCTTGGCCTGTGGTTGGGGTCGCGCATGTTCGCGCTCGCGAGCGAGCGGATTTTCCGCACGGTTTGCTACGCCCTGATCGCCGTGGCCGCGCTGATCAGCCTGCCGCTGTTCGACGGCCTCATCCGCTAGAGCATTTTCCGGCGAACCGGTTTCCACTTTTCGGGATCATGCCCCAAGTGCGGTCAGGTAAGACAAACGTCCGTATAGGCAAATCCGTCACGCTCGATTGTCGCGCCGATCGTCACCGCAATCGGCGCGGCCAGCATCGGCCCGCCAATGACGCAGGTATGGAATTCCCCGCGCTCGCCGCAGGGGTCGGCGGCGCGCGGCAGGTCGCGCAGCAACGCGGCGTCGAATTGCCGGCCGGCGAACTCGGCGCCCAGCTGCTTGAGATCGACGCAGACGAGAACCGTCCGCATCCCGACGGCGATCATTTCGCGAGCCAATTCGCCGGTATCCCTCGACCATAGCGGAAACAGCGGCATGATTCCGCTGCCGGCGAGCTTTTCCTCGCGGTAGGCGCGCACGTCCTCGAGAAACAGGTCGCCGAAGACGATATGCGTGGTGCCGTCGGCCTTCGCCGTCGCCAGCGCGTCGCGCATGCGCGCTTCATAGATTTCGTTGGGGCACGGGTAGGGAATCGGAACGATCGTCGGTCGCAGCCCGGCGGCGCCAAGTTGCGCCATGAGCACCGTGTCGCGCACGCCATGCATGCTGACGCGGCCAAAGGTTTCCGTCACGGTGGTGAGGGCGCCGACGATGTCGATGTCGCCACGGCGGCGAACCTCGTGGAGCGCGTAGGCGCTGTCCTTGCCGCTTGACCATGCGATCAGGGCGCGCGGCCTGTGCGGGCGCTGGGTCATTGGCGCTTGCGCCGCGAGGAGTTGCGCGGTTGCCCGCGTTGCGGGCGTTCGCTCGCCTTGTCCGCCGCCGCCAGACGCTTGATGACGGCGTCGGCGGCGCGCTCGCCGGATTCGAAAGCGCCTGCCACCGTTCCCCATTGTGCCTCGTGCGTCGCCTCGCCGGCAAACCAGACGCGGCCGGCGAGGGTTTCTTGCAGGACCTTGCGCGCGCCCTGGCCGCCCGGCGCCGCGACCGACATGGCGCCCAGCGTCCACGGTTGCGCGTTCCAGCGCGTCGCATGCGTCCGCCCCACGTCCTTGCGCACGTCGGCGCCGAACAGTCGCGTCAGCCATTCAAGCGCGAAGGCGACCATGGCCGCTTCGCCCGCCGCCGACAGCTCGCGGCCGAAATTGCCGCCGACATCGACCGCCGTCAGCGTTGTCCCCGCGACATTGGCCAGCAACGCGGCGGTGCGCGCGTCGGCCGATTTCTCGAACACGAGATCGTCGCGCGCGAGCCCCAAGGGGTTGCCCGGCAATTCGAGCATGACGTGATCGTAGCTGCCTAGTTTGAGCGACGCGATGGCGTCCAACTGGCGCTTCGGCAATTGCGGCTTGAAGGCGATCTTTCCCGCCGCCAATACGCCGGTGGACGCGGTGACGATCACCGCGCGGGCGGCGAGCGTGCCGCGCGCGGTTTCGATCTCGACGCCGCCGCGGCCGCCCCAGTCGATCGTCGTCACCGGCGTGCCGCGCTCGATGGGTAAGCCGGCGGCAAGGCTTGCGAGGAGCGCGCCATAACCCTGGCGGCAGAACGACGTCGCGCCGCGTTCCAGCGCGTTGGCGAAATCGATCGCCGAGACGTCGGCGAGGTCCTTGCCGCCAATATAGGGGCCAAGGACGAAGTCGATCGTCGGTCGCCATTCGCCAAGGTCGCGCGGCAGGGTGCGCGCGCTCGCCATGTCGGACTTGCCGCCGCGCGCGAAGTCGCCGATGGCGCGGTTGGCGTGCACCAGCGCGGAGAGGAAGTCCTCCATTTCGCCTTCGCGCGCGTTGCGGCGTCCGACGCGGATGCGCTGCCCGGGGGGAGCGCGGTAAACGTCGAACCCCGCCCGCTCGGTGAGCTTGATGACCGGGTTGATATCCGGCGCGTAGATCGAGCGCGCGCCCTGATCGTAGGGAATGCCGAAGACGCGCGTGTCGGTGACGCATCGCCCACCGATTATCGCGCTTGCCTCAAGCCAGGCAAGGCGCCGATTGGCCGCCGCGATGCGCCGCGCCGCGGCGATGCCCGCGGCGCCGGCACCAACGATCACCACGTCGACC
>JACQAE010000015.1 GCA_016195095.1 Pseudomonadota bacterium | reverse complement strand
CGGCTGACGCCGAAAATCAGCGACAGGCCGGCGGCCACGAAAAACAGCCCCGACGCCGTGGCAAGACCATTGAGCGCCTGGAACAGAAACGCGTTGATTGTCATGGCGGCATGCCGGTGGCGCGCCGCCGCGGCGCGGCGGCGCTTGCCTGGCGGGTGACTGTCGTCAACTCATCAACCCGAAAAGTGGGAGGCGGTTTTCCGACAAGGATCCTGCTCGAACAAGGGGCCGGAGCCGTCGTGTGATTCAACCGAATGCGATACGGCTCCAAGCACGAAATTCCGCCACCCGCGCCGTCAGTTGGACGGCGCCGGCCGCAGCTTCTTGACTTCGTCGTCCGGCGGCATGACGGAGGCGCCATCGACGTATTTGAAGTCCGCCATCGTGCCCTTGCCGTTCTTGAGCGCGATCTTGCCGACAAAGGCGCCCATCGTCGCCTGGTGGTCGATGGCGCGGAAGGAGAACGGGCCGAAGGGACTTTCGACCTTGAGCCCCTCGAAGGCGGCAACGAGCTTTTCGGTGTCCGTGCTGCCGGCCTTGGCGATGCCGGCGGCCAGCGATTTCATCGTCGCGTAGCCGACGATCGAGCCCAGGCGGGGATAGTCGTTCCAGCGCTTCTGATAGGCGGCGACGAACGCCTTGTGCTCGGGCAAATCGACCAGGTCCCACGGATATCCGGTCACGATCCAGCCGACCGGCGCCTCGTCGCGCAGAGGGTCGAGATATTCCGGCTCGCCGGTGAGCAGGCTGACGACGGTGCGGTTCTTGAACGTGCCGCGGGTCGTTCCCTCGCGCACGAATTTCGCGAGGTCGGCGCCGAACAGCACGTTGAAGATAGCGTCGGGCTTGGCGTCGTCGATCGCTTGCACCACCGCGCCGGCGTCGAGCTTACCGAGCGGGGGCGCCTGTTCGGTGACGAATTCGACGTCCGGCTGCGCCTTCTTGAGCAGCGCCTTGAAATTGGCGGCGGCGGATTGTCCATATTCGAAATTGGGATAGACCACCGCCCAGCGCTGCTTCTTGGCGGCGACGGCGCCGGGGATCAGCATGGCCGCCTGCATGTAGGTCGAGGCGCGCAGGCGGAACGTGTAGCGGTTGCCGTTCTGCCAAGTGATCTTGTCGGTCAGCGGCTCGGCGGCGAGGAAGAAGACCTTCTTCTTGCCAGCGAATTCGGTGACCGCCAGCCCGATATGCGACAGGAAGGTGCCGGCCAGAATGTTGACGCCCTCGCGCGTGACCAGTTCGTCGGCGACGCGCACCGCGTCGCCGGGATTGCCGCCGTCGTCGCGCGAGACGATTTCCAGCTTCTTGCCGATGACCCCGCCCTTGGCGTTGATCTCCTCGATCGCAAGCTCCCAGCCCTTCTTATAGGGATCGAGAAATTGCGGCTGAGCCTTGTAGCTGTTCAGTTCGCCGATCTTGATCGTGCCTTGCGCGGCCGCCGATTGCGCGAATCCGAGCGCCAGCGCGCCGGCGAACGCGAGCTGAATTAATGGCTGCATTTTGTTCATGATCAGATTTTCTCCGCGTGGCAGTTGATCGCAGGTGGCGCGATGTTACCGCCGGTTGTCGGACACGCGCCCCCGGCGGGGCGACATGCCCGCCATGCAATGGTCCTTTGCCGCCGCTGTCAAGCGATTGGCGGGGGAAAAGCCGCTAATAGGACAGCCGCATTGTCCCGGATGGGGGGCGTTTCCCGGCCCATCTTGGCGGCCAGAATCAGCGCAGGTGTCTCGGCGGCGAACCGACGCAAGACGCGACCCGAGCCGCTAGTCGTGATGGTGTCGAAAAATCGCCGCGTCGATTCGATATGTTTGTCGAACGACATGATTCGTGCGAAGCGACCGGTCCCGACATTTGGGAATCATGTATCGCCAGTGGAACACGCGACCCGAAGCGCCGCGGCGATCGCGGCGGCCGCCTCGATCAGCGCCAGGTCGCTCCCCGCCGGCGCCGCCAATTGTATGCTAAAGCCAACCCCGTCGCGCGGCGCGTTCGCCGGCAGCGCGACCGCGGGATGGCCGCTGAGGTTGTAGAGCGCCGTTTCGCCGATCATGGCGTGCACGACGTTGACCTCATGCGCGCCGATGGCGACGCGGCGGGCGCTCTGCGCCGGCACGCCACAGCACAGCGTCGGCGAGAGGATCACGTCCGCCGTCGCGAATGCCGCGTCCACGGCGGCGGTGATCTCCCCGGCGACGCGTCGCGCGGTGGCGAGCGCGGCCGGCGAGATGTCCTTGGCCGCCAGCAACGCGCGCTGCGCCAGCGGGGCGAGGCGGCGCAATTCGTCGTCGGAGAGGCCGGCGTAAACGTCGCGAGCCTCGCGCAAGACGATATCGCGATGCGCCGCGAGCGCGCGCTCGCGCGCGAAGCCGGCGATCGGCACGAGGGCGAAGCCATTGCGCCGCAGCGTCTCGAGCGTCGCCGCGAAACCCGCCGTCACGCTCGCGTCCCAGGACGGGTCGGCGGCGCGTTCGACGCCGATGCGCGGCGTGCGCGCCAGCGCGCGCCCCGCCTCGTCGCCGGCGTCGAGCATTGCCGCGAGCGCGCGCGCGGCGAGGCCGGGCTCGCGCGCGATGATCCCGACATGGTCGAGGGAGGGCGATAGCGGCCACACGCCCTCGGTCGGCAGGCGTGCGCGCGTTGGCGTGACCCCGAAGCCTCCGCTATCGGTGCGCGTCACGCCGAGGATGCGCGCGCCGGCGGCGCGCAGCCGGCGCACGACCTCGGCATCGTTCGCGGCCACGCGGTCGGCGAACAGCGGCTGGCCGGCGGTGAACGGCATTCCGGCGACGGCGATATTGTCCTTGACCGCGATGCGCAGGCCGGCAAGCGGCCCGGCAGGCGTCGCGGGCGCGTCGCCAAGCGCCAGGAAGGCGCCGAAGCGGT
Source organism: Pseudomonadota bacterium (assembly GCA_016195095.1). Taxonomy (GTDB): domain Bacteria; phylum Pseudomonadota; class Alphaproteobacteria; order Rhizobiales; family Xanthobacteraceae; genus JACQAE01. The sequence continues at coordinate 6,518 of JACQAE010000015.1, read as the reverse complement.
CGGGTGGCGGCGGCGCGTCGTGGCTCGCGGCCATGGTTCAGCGGCGGTCGCGCACTTGGTCCATGAGCGCCTTGTCTTGCCCGCCGTCGATCTCGATCATGGTGCCGTTGACGAAATGCATCAGCGGTGACGCCAGCATGGTGACGAGATTGGCGCATTCCTCGACTTCCGCGATACGGCCCATCGGGATCGAGCTTGGCGCCAACTTGTCGGCCGCCTCGTAGGAGAGCTTCATGTCGCGCGCCATGGCCTTGACCAGGCCGGCCCAGCGCTCGGTGCGAACCGGTCCCGGATTGACGGCGACGAAGCTGATATTGTGCTTGCCGTATTGGCCGGCGAGCGACAATGTCAGGTTCTGGCCGGCGGCGTTGGCCGCGCCCGGCGCGATCTCCCAGTAGGACGGCTTGACGCCATCATTGCCGATCAGGTTGACGACGCGCCCGCCGCCTTGGGCGACCATGATCGGCAGCACGTAGCGCAGGCAGCGCACGTAGCCCATGAACTTGAGCTGCAGCGACTGCGCCCAGTCGTCCTCGGAGAGGTGCTCGATCACGCCGCCCGGCGAGGAACCCGCATTATTGACCATGATGTCGACGCGGCCGAGCGCGGCGTGGCCCTTGGCGACGAAATTACGGGCATCCGCGTCCTTGGTCAGGTCGGCCACGATGGCGACGATCTTGCGCCCGGTTTCCTTGCCGATTTCGGCGGCGGTCGCATCCAGCGGCTCCTTGCGGCGCGCGCAAATGGCGACATCGACGCCTTCCTTGGCCAGCGCGCGGGCGATGCCCTTGCCGATACCCTCGCTGCCGCCGGTCACCAGCGCCGTCTTGCCTTTGAGTTGCAGGTCCATGTCACTCTCTCCCTTGTGCGACCGGGCATTGCCGCGCGCGTTGTCGGCCTGGAAACCACAGGCCCAAGAAATCCGCAGGCCCAAGAATGGCAAGTCCACCGCGGCGACGCAATCGCGTGCCGCGCCGCGCCGCGGCCCACTCAATTGCCCATGATCGCCCGCGCCGCGTCGCCGACCGCTTCGACGCTCTCGCCGACATCGAGGAAGGCGACGACACGGCAGGGGCAGCCCTCGAGTCCCTCGTAGCGCCACGGGAACGCCCCGATCAGGCAGCGCTTGTTGAGCATCAGCTCGATATCGCCGCCGATATTCTCCGCGTGCAGGAGGCCCTCCTGGAACGCCCAATTGTGAAACGGGAACATGTCGGCGCTGACGCGGCGGCCGGACTTCTTGTGGGTGTATTCGAACGTGCCGAAAAATTCCGCCGGCGTCCTGCCGTGCCGGCGCGTGAACTGCGCCGCGAGATCCGCTCGCATGGTGCGGATCGAGGTGTTCATCGCGTGATCGCAGGAGCCGGTATCCATGCCCCAACAGCGGATCTTGCGCTTGAGCATCCAGTGCAGCGTGGCGAGGTCGGGGCCGGGGTGGTAGCAGAAATATTTCACCAGGTCCTGCTGCTTCTGCCCCTCGTAATGGCGGTGCCAGCCGGTATGCAGGATGAGAATGTCGCCGTCGCGGATATCGGCGCCGGCGCCCTCGATGATGTCCGGCGTGATTACGGCCCAGTCGGACATGCGCGCGGAAATATCCACGACGACGCCGCGGTTGACGAGATAGTCGAGCGGCAGCGAGGCCATGTCGCCCTTGCGATTGTCGGTGGCGTGCATGGCGCCGTCGAAATGCGTGCCGACATGCAGCGCCGTGTCGATGCGCTGGGCGACGATCATCTGCGTTTGCAGGTTCTGCGCGTAGTACATCTTGTTGCCGGCATAGCCGACCCAGCCCGGCGTATGCACGTTCATCACATGGCTCATATCGACGATTTTCATTGGACGCCCCATGGCAGGCGCGGTGCCTGCAACCGCCGCAAGGCGCCTCAAATCGCGCCGCGCGTCAAGCGCAAGCGCGCGCGGACGCGCCGGCGCGCGGGCGCCAGGCCGGCGAGGAACCCGTGCTTATGGCTGCTGCGGGCGGTCGTGCGCGGCGAGGCGTTGATCGACATTGGAGGCGAGCTTGGTCAGCGCCGGAGCGACCGTGATCGTGTAGAAGGTGCCCGCTTCGAGGTGGCGCAGCGGCTCCGGCAGCGCGGCGAGGTCGCGCGCGGCGCGGGCGCGGATCTCGGTGAGCGTGGGATGCGGGCGCAGCCGCCGCCCGCCCTGCATGACCGGGTGCAGCAGCGGTTCGCCCTCCTGAATATCGGTTTCGACGGTGAGAATGTCGGCCTTCATGCGGCCATCGGCGCCATGGCGGCGCCAGACCTGCTTGCGGCCGGGCCAGGTTTCCTTGCCGACCGAACGCTTGCGCCGCGCCACGCCGTCATATTCCTCGAGCTTATAGACGCAGTCGAGCGCGGGCACGTCGGAGGACGTGGTCAGGCTGGTGCCGAGCCCAAAGCCGTCGATCGGCGCGCCGGCATGCAGGATCGCCATCACGTCATCCTCGTCGAGCCCGCCGCTGACGAAGATGCGCACGTCCTTGCAGCCGCCCTCGTCGAGGATGCGCCGCACCGTCCGGCTGAGCATGATCAGGTTGCCGCTGTCGATGCGCACGGCGCCGACCTTGATGCCGTCGGCTGCGAGCTTGCGCGCCAGCGCCACGACCTTGCGCGTGGCGGCCTCGGTATCATAGGTGTCGATGAGCAGGGTGAGCTCGTTGGGGCGCGAGCGCGCGAAGCGCTCGAAGGCCGTGCTCTCGTCGTCATGGATCTGCACAAAGGAATGCGCCATGGTGCCGAAGCTCGGAATGCCGAATTCCTGCTCGGCCAGCACCGTCGCGGTCCCGGCGAATCCCGCGATATAGCTGGCGCGCGCCGCCATCAGTCCGGCCTCCGCGCCGTGCGCGCGGCGCAGGCCGAAATCGACCAGCCGCTTGCCAGCGGCGGCGAGCACCGCGCGCGCGGCCTTGGACGCGACGAGCACCTGGTAATGGATCAGGTTCATGAGCCGCGTCTCGACCAGTTGCGCCTCGATCAGCGGCGCGGTGATGCGCAGGATCGGCTCGTTGTCGAAAAACACCGACCCTTCCGGCATGGCGTGCACGTCGCCGGTAAAGCGCAGGCGTTCGAGATGGCGCAGTAGCCCGGCATTGCAGCGCCGCGAGGTCGCCAGCCACTCGATATCGGCGGGCGAGAAGCGCAGGTTTTCGAGAAAATCGAGCGCCTGCTCCAGTCCCGCCGCCATCAGGAAGCCGCGCCGCGCGGGCAAGCGGCGCACGAACAGCTCGAAAACGGCCGTCTTGTTCTCGCCATTGTCGAGATAGGCTTGCGCCATCGCCAATTGATAGAGGTCGGTGAGAAGTGGACTCGATTGCGTGTCCATGATGCACAGGCTCCTGACGTGTAGCCCGCCGCTATGCGATCGCGTGGCCGAATGAGGCAGCCGTGCCGCCGTGGCCAAGTGGTCTTGTGGCCAAGTGGTCTTGTGGCCAAGTCGTCTTGTGTCCAGGTTATCTTAGGGCGCACAAGGCGAAAGGGGAAACGCTAGTCGCGTCGGCGGTGGATAGGTCGTTTTGCGGTGGGGTCCGCGGGAAAAGCGAGGAGCCATCGCGGTCGCCGACCGCTGTTTGGTGGCCCAGCCGCAATTGGCGCGCGGGGAAATACGCGACCCGTTCCGGCGCGCGCAGATTTGCACGATTGGTGCGAAACTGTCTGCGCCCTTGCAATGATGTGGTAAACGGCCCAGTCATGACACGGCTCGCCGCCGCGCCGGAGCCGTTATCGATGCGCGCCGCCACGCGCCAAAAAACGCACGACCGCCGCCCGGCGCGGCCTTGAACTCGCGCGCCGTTCTTGCCATCTCGGAGCCGGTGAAAACGCATCGAGGATGACCGCCCGCCATGACTATCGTCGATCAACCGCCAGCCGAAAGCCGCCCGTTCGAGGCCGACGTGGCCAAGCTCCTCAATTTGATGGTGCACGCGGTCTATTCCGACAAGGATGTCTTTATCCGCGAACTGATTTCCAACGCCGCCGACGCTTGCGAGAAGCTGCGCTACGAGGCGATCGCCAGCCCGGCGCTGCTCGGCGACGAACCAAAGCTGCGCATCGCCATCGCCGTCGACGCCGACAAGCGCCAGATCACGGTCGAGGACAATGGCATCGGCATGAGCCGCGAGGAAATGGCCGAGGCGCTGGGAACCATCGCGCGCTCGGGCACCAAGGCATTCATGGACCGCGTCGAGGCGGCGCAGGGCGGCGAGGGCGCCACGCTCATCGGCCAGTTCGGCGTCGGCTTCTATTCCGCCTTCATGGTGGCCGAGCGCGTCGACGTGATCTCGCGGCGCGCCGGCAGCGAGGAGGCGTGGCTGTGGTCGTCGGACGGCAAGGGCACGTTCACGCTCGCGCCCACCGCGCTCGCCGACGCGCCCGGCCGTGGCACGCGCGTGATCTTGCATCTGATGGAGAGCGCCACGTCCTATACCGAGGCCGGCCGGCTCGAGAGCATCGTCAAGGCGCAGTCGGGGCACGTGCCGGTGCCGATCGCGATCGCCGCCAAGCCGGGCGAGCAGGCGAGCGAGATCGCCGACGGGGCGGCGCTGTGGGCCAAGGCGAAAGCCGACATATCGAGCGCGGATTACACCGATTTCTACCGCAGCATCGCCGCGCCATTCGACGAGCCGGCGCATACGATCCACTACCGCGCCGAGGGCCGCCACGAATATACCGTCCTTGCCTTCATTCCCGGCGCGCGGCCGTTCGATCTGTTCGAGAACGACCGCAAGGGGCGCATTAAGCTCTACGTCAAGCGCGTCTTCATCACCGAGGACGCCGACATTCTGCCGCACTACCTGCGCTTTGTGCGCGGGCTCGTGGATTCCGCCGACCTGCCGCTCAACGTCTCGCGCGAGATGATCCAGGAGAGCGCGATCTTTTCGGCCATCAAGAAGGGCGTCGCGGGCCGCGTGATATCCGAGCTTGAGCGGCTCGCGGACAAGGAGGCGGAAACCTATCTCAAGATTTGGGACAATTTCGCGGCCGTGCTCAAGGAAGGCATCTACGAGGATTTCGGGCGCCGCGATCAGCTCATGGCGTTGGCGCGGTACAAGACGACGACTTCGGGCGGGGCGTGGCGCAGCCTCAAGGACTATATCGGCGCGTTGCGCGAGAACCAGACCGCGATCTACTACGTCACCGGCGACGACATGGCCCGCGCCGAGGCGTCGCCGCATCTCGAAGGCTTCCGCGCGCGCGGCGTCGAGGTGCTTCTGCTCGCCGACCCGGTGGATAATTTCTGGGTCACTTCGGCGCCGGCATTCGAGGGCAAGCCATTCAAATCGGTGACGCAGGGCGGCGCGGATCTGGCGCTCATCAAGCGCGTGGACGACGCGCCGGAGCCGGCATCGGAGGCGAACGCCGCCGTCACGGCGTTCATCGCCTTCGTCAAGCAGACGCTCGGCGACACGGTGGCGGACGTGCGCGTGTCCGATCGGCTCACCGACAGCGCGGTTTGCCTGGTGGCGCCCGAATCCGGACCCGACCGCCAGCTTGAGCGCATGCTCGCCGGCGCCGGAAGGCTCAAGATCGCCGCCAAGCCGATCCTCGAGGTCAACCCGCGCCACGCGCTGGTCGTGGCACTGGCGGGTCTTGGCGAGGGTGAGACATCGTTCCGCGAGGATGCCGCGCATCTGCTGCTCGACGAGGCGCGCGTCCTCGATGGCGGCGTGCCGCCGGACGCGCGCGGCTTTTGCGACCGGCTTTCGCGCGTGCTCACGCGCGGGCTGCGCTGAGGCGGCGCCCGAACGCGGACGCTGGCGCGGCATCGCCGTCAGCACCCACCCGGCGGCATGATCCGCTCGGCGGCGGCGAGCAGCATCTCGTCCGACCCCGGCGGGCCGATCAGCGATAGCGCCAGCGGACAATCGTCAAGGCTCGCCAGCGGCAGCGATATTTGCGGCAGCCCGGCGAGGCCGGCGACGCAAAGCAGCGCCATCGCGCGCGCGCGGAAGTCCTCGAGTTCCGCCATGGGCGTGTCGAGGCGCGGCGCGATGCTCGGCACGGTCGGCAGCACGAGTATGCTGGCGTTGCCCAACATGGCGTGCATATGCGTCGCGATCTTGGCGCGCGCGGCGGCCGCGCGCGCCAATTCCTCGGCGCCGATGGCGGACGCGCGCTTGAGGCGCTCGGCAATGCCGGGGCCGAATTTCGGATTGACGCGCCTGATCCAGGCGCCGTGCTCGCGCCAGATTTCCGCGAACTGGAAGACGCGGAAGATTTCGAACCAGTGCGCGAGCCCCTCCGCGGCGACGCTCACGGCGCGCGGCGCGCCGCCGAGAATGTCCGCTGCCCGCTCGACCGCCGGGCGCAATGCCGCCTGCTCGCGCGGCCCGACCAGCGCGAAGGCGTCCTGGGCGAGCAATATGTCGCCCGGCTCGCGCGCGGCCGGCGTGCCATCGAGCAACACCCCCGCCACCGCGCGCATCAGGTCCGACTCGCGCGCAAACCAGCCAGCGGTATCGAAGCTTGGCGCCAGCGCACAGGCGTTCTTGAGCGATATACGCCCATGCGTCGTGC
>JACQAE010000014.1 GCA_016195095.1 Pseudomonadota bacterium | reverse complement strand
TCGTGTTCTTGAGCGCGGGCCAACGCCGCGGCGCCGCGCTGTTGTTTGTCGTGGTCGCTCTTGCGTTCCTCGCCAACGCCGCGCTCGGCGTCTATCACGCCGGCGTCGAATGGAAATGGTGGGCGGGCCCGCAGGATTGCTCGGGGCCGGTGGCCGGCTTGGGCGCGGCGGCGAACATGCTGGCGCGCATGCAGGCGACGAGCCTCGTGCGTTGCGACGAGGCGCCGTGGCGGTTCCTTGGCCTCTCGCTCGCCGGCTACAACGCGCTCATCTCGGCGGCGCTGGCGGCGGTCGCGGCCTTGGGCGCGTGGGCTGGTCTGCGCCGGCGCGGCAATTGATTCGTTCGCGTTGCCGCGCGGTGCCATGATTCCCTGCCGCGGGGCTGCGCCCATCTTTTGGGGTCGCGCCCTCGTCAGCGGAAAAAAGAGCCGCCGGCGCGCCGGCGGCTCCCACGGACTTTATGCGGCCGCGACCTCAGCCGAGGATATCGGCCGGCAGTTCGCCACCCGCATGTGCCTGCGCCGCCGCGTCGGCGGGCGTTTCGCGCGCCGACGCCGGCAGTTGCAACACGCTTGCATGCTGCCCTTCCGCCAGCCGCGTGACCAGCACGACGCGGCCATTGGCGAATTCGAGCGCGTCATGGTGGGCGTGCGGATGCTCCTCATTGACCTTGCGAAAACGCGCGACCCGGTCATCGAGTGCGCGGCTGCGCAGGAAACCGAGCGCGGGATCGCAGATCACGTCCGCATCGAACGCGATTTCCGTGCCCGGACGCAGGCACACGGCCACGTTGGGCTCGTCGGCCGCCGCGAAGCCGCGGGTGATCGCGTTGTTGAAGTTGGTCGTGACCAGCTTGTCTCCGACCTTTGCTGGTCGCGACGCCAGGTGCTCGAGACTATAATCGCACATCGAGGTTCTCCTTCTCTGCTTGCAGAAAGGATGTCCCCCCGAGCTTCCCCGAAGTTCCCCCTGGCAATCGAGCCCAACACGGTGGCAATCTTGTGTCGTGGGAGTCGCGGCGGCGGCCGGTGAATATCACGTTATCTTAGCTTATGTCACAGATATCACGCGTGATTCGCGCACGATGCAATCACGCATCACGGAAGTATGAGAACGATGACAGGCACGGGCGCCGGGCACGAGGTGCTCATCATTGGCGGGGGCATTTGCGGGCTGACGCTGGGACTGCGGCTGCACGAGGCCGGCATCGCCTGCCGCGTGTTCGAGGCGGCGGCCGAGATCAAGCCGCTGGGCGTCGGCATCAACCTGCTGCCGCATGCCACGCGCGAACTCGCCGCGCTCGGACTGGAATCCGCGCTCGCCGCCGTCGCCGTGACCACGCGCGAGATCGCCTATTACAACCGCTTCGGCCAGTTCATCCACAGCGATCCTTCCGGCCGTTTCGGCGGCTATGCCTGGCCGCAATTCTCCATCCATCGCGGCGACCTGCACATGGCGCTGCTCGACGCCTTCGTCGCGCGCGCCGGCGCCGACCGCGTCGTCACCGCGCATCGCTGCGCCGGCGTGGAGGAGGACGCCGATGGCGTGGTCGCGCATTTCACGCATCCGCGCACCGGCGAGCGCCGCCCGTCGCGGCGCGGCGCCGCCGCGGTGGGTTGCGAAGGCATCCACTCCGCGATCCGCAAGCAGTTTTTCCCCGCCGAAGGCCCGCCGCGCTATTCCGGCGTCAACATGTGGCGCGGCGTGACGCGCGCGCCGCCGTTCCTCACCGGCGCCAGCATGGTGCGCATTGGCTGGCTGCGGCCGGCCAAGGTGCTGATCTATCCGATCCGCGACGCGGTCGACGCCGAGGGCCGCCAGCTCATCAACTGGGTCTGCGACATCGAACAGGAAACGCCGCCGGCGCAGCGCGATTGGAACCGGCCGGGCCGGCTTGCGGATTTCATCCCCGCCATCGCCGATTGGCACTTTCCCTGGCTCGATGTCGCGGCGCTCTGCCGCGCCGCCGACCAGATCCTCGAATTTCCGATGGTCGATCAGGATCCGCTGCCGCGCTGGTCGCATGGGCGCGTGACGCTGGCCGGCGACGCGGCGCATCCCATGCTGCCGCGCGGCGCCAATGGGGCGGCGCAGGCGATCCTCGACGCCGGCGTGCTGGCGGAGTACCTGCGCGCCGATGCCGACGTGGCGGGGGCGCTGCGCGCCTACGAGGCGGCGCGCCTGCCGCCGACCTCGCGCGTCGTGCTCGCCAATCGCGAGAACCCGCCCGACGCCATCCTGCGCACCGTCTATGAACGCACCGGCGACCGTCCGTTCCGCGCCATCGAGGACGTGGTCAGCGCCGCCGAGCTTGCCGCCATGTCGCAGCGTTATCAGCGCATCGCCGGGTTCGACCACGAGACGCTTGCCGCGCGCGACCGCGCGGTGGCGAGCGGTGGCGCCTGACGCGCCCCGCCGCGCGACATCATGGATCGAGTTCGGTATCCCAATAGAGATAGTCGAGCCAGCTTTCGTGCAAGTAGTTGGGCGGAAACAGCCGGCCGTTGCGGTGCAGATGGTGCACCGAGGGCTGGAACGGCATTTGCGCCGGCCACATGCCGGCCTCCGCCGGCGGCATGTTGCCCTTGCGCAGGTTGCAGGGCGAGCAGGCGGCGACGACATTTTCCCACATGGTCTGGCCGCCGCGCGAGCGCGGGATGATGTGATCGAAGGTGAGATCCTCGCGCGCGCCGCAGTACTGGCAGGCGAACTTGTCGCGCAGGAACACGTTGAAGCGGGTGAAGGCCGGCTGCGTGGAGGGCCGCACGAACGTCTTGAGCGATACCACGCTCGGCAGCTTGATCTCGAAGCTCGGGCTGCGCACGGCGCGCTCGTATTCGGCGACGATATTCACGCGCTCAAGGAACACCGCCTTGATCGCGTCCTGCCAAGACCACAGCGACAGCGGATAATAGCTCAGCGGGCGGAAATCCGCGTTGAGCACGAGCGCGGGAAATCCGCTCAGCGATACGCGGGCATTCAACACATGGGCGTCTACCACATGGGCGTTCAACGCGACGCTCCCGATCCCAAATCAGTCAACGCCGCCGCACGGCGGCCTCGCGGCCATGCTTATAGGCGGGTGCGACGAATTTGTGAAGATATCGCGGGGGGTTATGGCGCCGGAGGCTCTCAGACGCGAAATCGGTGGGCGAGAAACTCGCCGCCATGGCGCAGGCCCTCGGCGTCGATGCCATGCCCGATCGCCGCGGAAATATGCCATTCCACCGGCACGTCCATGGCCGCCAGCGCCTGGCCGGCATGGAACAGCGCCTGCAGCGGAATGAGGTCGTCTTGCTCGCCATGCACCAGCAGCACCGGCGGGCGCGACCTGATTTCGGCGGCGATCGCCTCCGGCGCCGCCTGTTCCGGCAGGACAAGCATGCCGGAATAGCCGACAATGGCCGCCGGCGCGCCCGCCCGGCGCAGCCCCACGTGCAACGCCATCATCGTACCCTGCGAAAAGCCGACAAGGGCCAGCGCCGCCGGCGCCAGCGACCGACGTCCCAGTTCCGCGTTGAGGAACTGCTCGAGCAACGGCGCCGCCGCGTTGACGCCAACCCAGCGCTCGTTGGGATCGCGGAAGGTGAGCGTGAACCACTCGCGCCCGCTCGGCGCCTGGCCGCAGGACCGCGGCGCATGCGGCGACACGAAGGCCGCGTCCGGCAACATGTCCTGCCAGGCGCGGCCGATTTCGATGAGGTCGTTGCCGTCGGCGCCATAGCCGTGCAGGAAAACCACGAGCTGGCGCGCCTTGCGCGAGCGCGCCTCCAGCCGTGGACCCTCGAGTGTCGCCGCCATCATGTCCTCCGCGCCTTGACGCGCTTGCTCGGCGCGGATGCCGGCCGCTGCGGCGCGATTAAAACGCCTTCGCGTTGCTTGGCGTGGCGATAATAGGTCCAAAGCAGGCGCGCCGCTACCGCGCGCCACGGCCGCCACGGCTCGGCCAGTTGCGCCATGTCCTTTTGCGTCGGCCGCGCGCGCAAGGCGAAGGCGAGGCGCGCGGCTTCCTGCAATGCAAGATCGCCGCCCGGCCAGGCGTCGGCATGGCCGAGGCACGCGAGGAGATACAGGCTCGCCGTCCAGGGACCGATCCCATGCACGGCGACGAGCGCGGCATGCGCGTCGTCGGCGGGCAATTGCGCGATCGCGGCAAGGTCGAGCGCGCCGCTTTCGATGGCGCCGGCGAGCGCCTTGAGGGTGCGGATTTTCGCGGCGGAAAGGCCGACGCGCTCAAGCCGCGCGCGCCGCGCGCGCAGAACGCAATGGTGATCGAACGGATCGGCAAGCGCCACCAGCCGCGCATGGATGGCGCCGGCGCTGGCGGTGGACAATTGCTGCCCGCAGACGATCGCCGCAAGCCCGGCGAAGCCGCCGGCGCGCCGGCGCAGCGGCGGCGGCCCCGCCGCCGCGAGGATCGCCGCGAAGCGGGCGTCGATGGCGACCAGCCGCGTGATCGCCGCGTCAAGGTCGGCCTGCGTATCGATGCGCGGCATCGTCATTTTCATCAAACCCGCCATGTGCCAACTCCGCCGTCCGGCAACGTCGCGTCGCGTGCCGCACGCTTCGACATTGCCGTCGGCGCGCCGGCCATTCATAAATCCGAGCCCTGCCCGCCGCCGCCGCGCCGGGCACAGCCGCACCGACGCCAGTGCCATGCCGCCATCCGTATTCCGATTCGCCCCGAGCCCCAACGGCCTCATGCATCTCGGCCATGCCTACTCCGCGCTGCTCAACGCCGACCTGGCGCGCGCGGCGGGCGGGCGCCTGCTCTTGCGCATCGAGGATATCGACGCCGCGCGCTGCCGGCCCGAATATGAACAGGCCATTTCCGAGGACCTCGCCTGGCTCGGCCTCGTCTGGGAGCGGCCGGTGCGCCGGCAGTCGGAGCATTTCGCCGACTACGCCGCCGCGCTGGCGCGGCTTGACGCCATGGGTCTCGTCTATGCGAGCTTCGAAAGCCGCGCCGAGATCGCGCGGCTTGCGGCCGCGCGCGCGGCGCCATGGCCGCGCGATCCCGACGGCGCGCCGCTTTACCCCGGCAGCGGGCGCATGTTGGCGCCGGCGGAACGCGCGCGCCTTATCGCCGATGGCGCGCCCTTTGCCTTGCGTCTCGACATGGCGGCGGCGATCGCCCGCGCCGGCGCGCTGAGCTTTACCAGCCGCGACGCCGCGTCAGGCGCGCGCGAGGTGGTCGCGGCAACGCCGCAGCTCTGGGGCGATGTCGTCCTGGCGCGCAAGGAGACGCCGACGAGCTACCACCTCGCGGTGGTGGTCGATGACGCATCGCAGGGAGTGAGCCATGTCGTGCGCGGGAATGACCTTTTGGCGTCGACCGGCGTTCACCGCCTGTTGCAGGCGCTGCTCGGCTATGCCGCGCCGGTATACTATCACCATCGCCTGATCCTCGACGATTCCGGCCGCAAGCTGTCGAAATCGACCGGAGCGACGGCCTTGCGCGCGCTGCGCGCGGAGGGGCACGCGCCGGCCGCCATCCGCGCCATGTTTGGGCTCGATTGAGCGGCCGGGCGCGGATGGCAGCCGGCGGTACGCATATGCCGCGCACGCGCCGCGCATGAACTTGGGGTCAATTTCGGCCACGATGTGGCCCGGATGCCGGCTTCATGGCATGCTGCGCGGGGGCGGGGATCATCATGCCGCGACGGACGGCGAAACGGGCCACCGTGCCGGTGGCGGCGCGCAAGGGCGTGCGGCGCGCCGGCGCGGGCGCTGCGGCCGGGCGGCTGACGGAAGGCGTGCTCGCCGCCTTTGCCCACGACGTGCGCACGCCTTTGACCGGCATTGTCGCGCTCGCCGAGCTGCTCGCCACGTCGGAATTGGGCGCGCGCGAACGCGCCTGGGTAGCGACGCTCAAGAGCAACGCCGACCATCTGGCGGCCTTGACCACGCTCGTCGTCGATGCCGCCAAGGCGCGGCGAACGGGGCGCGGGGCGCGCGCCGAGCCGTTCGACCCGCGCCGGTTGGCGCAGGCGGTGGCCGGCTCGCTCGCCGCGCGCGCGCAGTCCAAGGGGCTCGCCTGCCGCGTGGCGATCGACGACGCGCTGCCGCCGGCGGCGAGGGGCGACGCGGTATGGCTGCGCGCCGCGCTGGAAAATCTCATCGACAACGCCGTCAAGTTCACCGAGCGCGGCGAGGTGCGCTTTGCCGCGAGCGCGACGCGCGCCGGCGCCGCGCGCTGGCGCCTGACATTCCGCGTCAGCGATAGCGGCATTGGGCTCGCGCCCAAGGAGGTTGCGCGGCTTTTCCGCCCGTTTGCGCAGGCCAACGCCACGATCGCGCCGCGTTTCGGCGGCAGCGGGCTTGGCCTTGCACAGGCGCGCACGCTGGCGCGCGCCATGCGCGGCGATCTTGTGGTGAAGAGCCTGCCCGGCCGCGGTTCGACCTTCTGCCTGACCGCGATGGTGGCGCGCGGCGATGCGGCGGACGCGGCGTCCGGCACCGCGGCCGCCGGCCCACCCGCGGCCGCCGCGCGCGGATTGCGCATCCTGTGCGCCGAGGACAATCCCTATGGCCGCGTCGTGCTCAACGCCGTCCTCACCGAGCTTGGACACCGCACCGATTTCGTCGGCGGCGCCGACGCCGCCGTCGCCGCGCTGACGCGCGCGACCGAAGGCGGCGAGCCCTATGACGCCGTGCTCATGGACGTGACGCTCGGCCATGGCGACGGGATGGCGGCGACGCGCGCCATCCGCGCGCTTGCCCCCGCCATCGCGCGCGTGCCGGTGATCGGAATTTCCGGGCGCGAAGGCCCGGCGGTCGAGGCGGCGGCGCGCGCCGCCGGCATGGACGCCTATCTGGTCAAGCCGGTCAGCCCGCAGTTGCTCGCGCGCACCATCGCCCGCACGCTCGGCCGGCCCAGGGCACAGATAAAACCAAAGTCAAAGGCGGCCGCGCGCAAGGCGCGGCGCTGAACCGGATCGCGGCCACGCGGGCGGCGGATTTTCCGGGCGCGACGCGGGCCACGCGGATCACCCCGCGTCCGCCGCCTTGGCCTCCACGATGCGCACGACGTCGTGCATGATGCGGTTGAGCTCGAAATCCTTGGGCGTGTAGATGGCGGCGACGCCGGCCTGGCGCAGCGCGCCTTCGTCCTGCGGCGGGATGATGCCGCCGACGACCACCGGCACGTCGGCAAGGCCCGCCTCCTTGAGCCGGCGCACGACGTCGCTCGCCAGCGGCACGTGCGAGCCGGACAGGATGGAGAGGCCGACGACATGCGCCTTCTCGCGGCACGCCGCCGCCACGATTTCCTCGGGCGTGAGCCTGATGCCCTCATAGACCACCGCCATGCCGGCGTCGCGCGCGCGCACCGCGATCTGCTCGGCGCCGTTGGAATGGCCGTCGAGCCCCGGCTTGCCGACGAGGAAGGTGAGGCGCCGCCCGAGCTTCTTCGAGACGCGATCGACCTCCTCGCGTAACGCGTCGGCCACCGGACTTTCGTTGCGCGCGCCGCGTCCGACGCCGGTCGGGGCGCGGTATTCGCCGTAGCTCTCGCGCAGCACCTGGCCCCATTCGCCGGTGGTGACGCCGGCCTTGGCGGCATCGATGGAGGCCGGCATGATGTTGCGCCCCTCGCGCGCGGCCAAGCGCAGTTCCGCGAGCGCGGCGGCGACGGCGCGCGGCGCGCGCGCCGCGCGCCAGGCTTCGAGCCGCGCGATCTGCGCCGCCTCCGCCTGCGGCGAGACGGTGAGGATGGCGCCCGCGCCGGTGGCGAGCGGGGAGGGCTCGCTTTCGACGTAGCGGTTGACGCCGACGACGACCTGCTCGCCGCGCTCGATCGCCTCGATGCGCCGGCTGTTGGATTCCACGAGCTGCGCCTTCATGTAGCCCATCTCGACGGCGGCGATGGCGCCGCCGAGATTGCCGATGTGGTCGAACTCGGCCTTCGCCTGGCGCTTGAGTTCGCCGACCTTGCGCGCGATTTCCGTGGCGCCGTCGAAAATGTCGCCATGGTCGAGAATATCGGTCTCGTAGGCCAGAATCTGTTGCAGCCGCAGCGACCATTGCTGGTCCCACGGGCGCGGCAGGCCGAGCGCCTCGTTCCAGGCGGGAAGCTGCACCGCGCGCGCGCGCGCGCCGCGCGAGAGCGTGACCGCCAGCATCTCGATGAGGATGCGCGCGATGTTGTTTTCCGGCTGCTGCTCGGTGAGGCCAAGCGAATTGACCTGCACGCCGTAGCGAAAGAGCCGCTGGCGCGCGTCCTCGACGCCGTAGCGCGCGCGTGTGATCTCGTCCCAGAGTTCCGCGAAGGCGCGCATCTTGCACAACTCGGTGACGAAGCGCATTCCGGCATTGACGAAGAACGACATGCGTCCGACCACGTCGCCGAAATTCTCCGCCGCGACCTCGCCGCCGTCGCGCACCATGTCGAGCACCGCCACCGCGGTGGAGAGCGCGAAGGCCAGTTCCTGCACCGGCGTCGCCCCCGCCTCCTGCAAATGGTAGGAGCACACGTTGATCGGATTCCATTTCGGCATCTCGCGGCAGGTGAATAGGATCACGTCCTTGGTCAGCCGCATGGACGGCGCCGGCGCGAAGACGTAGGTGCCGCGCGAGAGATATTCCTTGATGATGTCGTTTTGCGTCGTGCCGGTGAGATCGGCGCGCGCGACGCCGGTCGCGTCGGCGACGGCGACATAAAGCGCGAGCAGCCAGGCAGCGGTCGCGTTGATCGTCATCGAAGTGTTCATGGCGTCGAGCGGGATGCCGGCGAAGAGGTCGCGCATGTCGCCGAGATGGCCGATGGGTACGCCGACCTTGCCGACCTCGCCGCGCGCCAGCACGTGGTCGCTGTCATAGCCGGTCTGCGTCGGCAGATCGAAGGCGATGGAGAGGCCGGTCTGCCCCTTGGCCAGGTTGCCGCGATAAAGCGCGTTGGAATCCCGCGCCGTCGAGTGGCCGGCATAGGTGCGGAAGATCCACGGGCGGTCGGGCAAGCGGGTGTCCTCGTCGAGCGGACGCGGCGACACTATGCGCCGGCCATTGCTGCGGTGCAATATCGAATGCGGGAACTTTTTGCGGCAAAACGCGGCAGGCAAGCCTCCGCCACCGGCGCGCTGTCATCGCGCGCGCGTGAGCCCCGCCATGCACACATGGTTTTAGCCGGTGCAGGCGCCGGCATCGGCCCTGTTTCCACCCATGCCGCGCCGGTACGTGCCCATGCAAACCAGCGTCCGGCGGCTTGCGCGGCGGCCTTAAACCCGGCGCACGACGCGCAGCACGAGCAAGAGGATGACCGCGCCGATGACGGCATTGATCACCGCCGCCACGAACCCGCCGCCGATGACGATGCCGAGTTTCGGCAATAGCCATCCGGCGATGAAAGCGCCGATGATGCCGACGACAATGTTGCCGACAAGCCCGTAACCGCCGCCCTTCATGATCATGCCGGCGAGCCAGCCGGCGATCGCGCCGATGATGAGCCAGATGACCACGACTTCGATTGCCACGTGATTGCCTCCCGGCGCGCCCGACGCGGCCTCTCCCGTGGCCCGGGGCGCGCTGCGAATGCCGGCCACGCCGCGACCCTAGCGCAGGCGCGCGCGCCTGTCAGGGCCGGCTGGGGATATGTGCGCCCGCGTCCTCGCGCACGCGA
>JACQAE010000035.1 GCA_016195095.1 Pseudomonadota bacterium | reverse complement strand
AACTCGACGGCTTCGTCTTGAGCATGCCGACGCGGTGCATGTAATCGGCATAGGCCATGACCTTCTTCGGGGTCATCGTCCATTCATTCTCCGGCGCGCGAATGAGCTTTTCGATATAGGCTGGAGAAAGTTTCGAATTCTCCGCCTTGACCCAAAGCGCGGCGACGCCCGCGGGATCCTTGCCGATCTGCTTGATCGCCTCGTCGAGGGCCGAAAGGAACGCCTGAAAGATCTTCGGATTCTCGTCGCGGAACTTGGCCGTCGCCCAAATCACGTTGAACGTGTGCGGCCCGCCGAGGACGTCGTAGCTGTCGAGCACCTTGTGCACGCGGCGATCCTCCAGCTCCTGATACATGAAGGGGGCCGAAGTGAAATGCCCGGTGATCTCGGATTTGCCGCTCAACAATTGCGCCATGCCGTCGGGATGGCTGAGCGATACGGTGATGTTGTCGAGCTTGCCGTGCTGGCCGGCGCCAAAAGCCTTTTCAGCCGCCATTTGCAGCGTGACCGCCTGGATCGACACCTTCACCGCCGGCAGCGCGATGCGGTCCTTGTCGGTGAAATCCTTGATGCTGCGAACGGCCGGATTGACCGTATTGAGAAACAGCGGCATGGCGTTGATCGCCGTCACGCCCTTGACGTCGAGATTGCCCCTGGTTTTGCCCCAAATGTTCAACAACGGCCCGACGCCGCCCGAGGCAAAGTCGAGATTGCCGGAAATGATCGCCTCGTTCATCGGTGTGCCGCCGGTGAACTTGACCCACTCGGTGGCTACATCGACGCCAAGCTTCTTTGCATGTTCCTCAAGCAGCTTGTTCTGCTGCATGACCGTCAGCGGAAGGTAGGAAATGCCGAATTGTTTCGCCAGCCGCACGGTCTTGGTCTGCGCCTGCGCATTTGCACCAAGCGCGAGAAATGTCGTGCCGGCAAGCGCGCAAACCCACCAGGCGGCGTGAATCGAAGGGCGATGTGTCACGGAACGGTCCTCCCATCGGGTGCTTATCGCAGGCACTGTATTGGCGAGGCGCGCATAGTCAAGTTGGCCCGGTAGCCAGGCGTCATGCGCCGGTCAGTCGCATCAATCGGCCGCGGCAAGGCATGGCGTGCATGAACGGAAAGGGACGGTGGTGCCATGGCGGATCACGGATCTGCGAAACGCATTGAGGCGGCGCTGGCGCTGCGCTTTGGCGAGCGCGTGCGCGTCGATCCCGATCTCGCCGGGCTCGATGAGATCGCACGCATCGCGGCGCATCGCGTGCACCGACGATATATCGAGCGCGCCGTCGATCCCGACCTGGTGCGCTTGCTGTGCGCCTGCGCGCTGTCGGCGCCGTCCAAAAGCGATCTGCAGCAGGCCGATATTCTCATCCTGCGCGACCGCTCGAAAATCGCAGCGATCGCCGCGCTGATCCCGGACATGCCATGGATCGCGCAAGCACCGGTCTTTCTCGTCTTTCTCGCCAATGGCCGGCGCCTGCGCCGAATATTCGAAATACGCGGCCAGGACTTTCCCAATGACCATCTCGACCAGTTTTTCAACGCCGTGAGCGACGCCTCGATCGTCCTTGCCACGTTCCTGCGGGCGGCGGGCGCGGTTGGCCTCGGCGCATGCCCGATCAGCGTCATTCGCGACCATGCGGCCGAGGTCAGCGACATGCTGGAATTACCGGCGCGCGTGATCCCGCTGGCCGGCATGACCGTCGGCTGGCCGGCGGAGGCGGGCGGAGTTACCGCGCGGCTCGACCTTGCCTGCACGCTGCACGAGGACCGATATGTCGAGGGCGACCTCGCGGCGCGGCTTGACGCTTACGACCACCGCCGCGCCGCGGCGCGGCCCTACGCGCGTCAGCGCGCGCCGGAGCGCTGGGGGACCGCGCCGTTCTACGGCTGGTCGGAGGACAAGGCGCGTCAATACGGGGTGCCGCAGCGCCCCGATTTCGGCGCGTTCGTGCGCGCGCGCGGCTTTTGCCTTGACTGAGGTGACCTTGATCTGACCCGGCGAAGGCTTTATCGAACAATGATCCGATGCCGCGGGGGAGTTGAAATGGCCGCACCACACGTACTTGTTCACGACAAGAAGGACACGGTTGGGGTTGTTGTTGTCGAAGGGCTCAAGGCTGCGACGAGCATGCTATGCATTGTCACGGCCAACAATTCGTCTTTCCGCCTCAAGGCGAAGATGGACGTGCCGATCGGCCACAAGGTGGCGCTGGTTAATGTGAAGGCCGGCGATACGGTGTGGAAATACGGCCACGACATTGGCAAGGCGGTCGCCAATATCGCCAAGGGCGAACACGTGCATGTGCATAATCTCAAGACCAAGCGGTGGTGAGCACGATGGCCCGCAAGAACGCAAGATCGCTACGCGCCGGCTCTGGCAGGATGCGGTTTCACGGGTGGCGGCGCGAGAACAAGCGCGTCGGCGTGCGCAACCACGTGATCATTCTCCCGCTCGACGATCTCTCCAATGCCGCCGCCGAGGCGGTGGCCAACAATATCAAGGGCACGCTGGCGATCCCGCATGCCTATGGCCGCCTGCAATTCGGCGCCGACTTGGAGCTGTTTTTCCGTACCTTGATCGGCACGGGATCGAACCCGAACGTGGCCGCCTGCGTCGTCATCGGCATCGAGGATGGCTGGACCAAGCGAGTGGTTGACGGCATCGCGCGCACCGGCAAGCCTGTGACCGGCTTCGGCATCGAGGGCACCGGCGACCTCATGACCATCGCCAAGGCGGCGCGGGTGGCCAAGGATTATCTGCAATGGGCGACGGAGCTGGCGCGCGAGGAATGCGACATTTCGCAACTTTGGATTTCCACCAAGTGCGGCGAGAGCGACACGACGACCGGCCTGGCCTCCTGTCCGACCGTCGGCAACATGTATGACAAGCTGATCCCCAAGGGCATCCATGGGGTCTTTGGCGAGACCTCCGAGATCACCGGCGCCGAGCATCTCGCCAAGGCGCGCGCGATCAACGCCAAGGTCGGCGGCAAATGGTATCGCGTCTGGAAGGCCTATCAGGACGATGTGATCGAGGCCAACAAGGTCGATGACCTGTCGGAATCGCAGCCGACCAAGGGCAATATCGCCGGCGGGCTGACGACGATCGAGGAAAAGGCGCTCGGCAATCTCGAGAAGATCGGCCGCGACTGCCGCTATATCGACGTGCTCGAGCCGGCCGAGGCGCCGCGCAAGGGCAAGGGCCTCTATTACATGGACACGTCTTCGGCGGCTGCCGAATGCGTGACCTTGATGGCGGCCGCGGGATATGTCGTGCACACGTTCCCGACCGGACAAGGCAACGTCATCGGCAATCCGATCCTGCCGGTGATCAAGATCACCGGCAATCCGCACACCGCGCGCACGATGTCGGAGCATGTCGACCTCGACGTGTCGGGAATCCTGCGCCGCGAACTGACCATCAACAAGGCCGGAGACACCCTGATCGATATGATCCTGCGCACCGCCAATGGACGCCTGACGGCGGCCGAGGCGCTCGGCCATCGCGAATTCGTCCTCACCAAGCTCTATCGCAGCGCTTAAGGCCGTGATCGCGACAAGGTGCAAATTCCTGGGATGGGAGTACGGCCACGATTACCGGATTTCCACGATAGACCGTTTCGACTTTGGCGGATCGGGTCCGCGCTAGGTCATGGCGACAATCGTCATCGCGGAATTCATGGACGAGGGCGTGATCCGCGACGCGCTTGGCGATCACGACGTTTGCTACGACCCGGCGCTGGTGGACAGGCCGGACGCGCTTCTTGCCGCGCTTGCCGAAGCGCAGGCGCTGATCGTGCGCAATCGCACGCAAGTGCGCGGCGCGGTGCTCGCCGCCGCGCGCGATCTCCTCGTTGTCGGCCGTCTCGGTGTCGGGCTTGACAATATCGACCTTCCCGCCTGCGCCGCGCGCGGCATCGCGGTCTATCCGGCGACCGGCGCCAATGACGTGGCGGTCGCCGATTATGTGCTGGCGGCCGCGCTGCTGTTGTCGCGCGGCGCCTATAACGCGAGCGCCGATGTCATCGCCGGCGCCTGGCCGCGGACTGCGCTCATCGGTCGTGAAATCGCCGCCAAGCAGCTCGGCCTCGTCGGCTATGGCGCGATCGCGCGCGAGGTCGCCAAGCGCGCCGCGTCGTTTGGCATGAGTATCGTCGCCTGCGATCCCTATGTGCCGGCCGGCGATGCCGCCTGGACGCCGGGCTGGGGGCGCGTCGAACGGACGCGGCTGCCGGAACTCCTGGCGGGAAGCGATATCGTCTCGTTGCACGTGCCGTTGAGCGGGGAGACGGTAGGCCTGATCGACGCCGCGGCGATCGGCGCCATGAAGCACGGCGCCATCCTGATCAACGCGGCACGCGGTGAAATAATCGATGAACGCACGTTGGCGAGAGCGCTCAAGGCCGGGCATCTGGGCGGGGCAGCGCTTGATGTTTTCGCGCATGAGCCGCTCGCGGCCGAGCAGGCGCAAATTCTTGCCGGCTGTCCAAACCTCATTTTGACGCCGCATATCGCCGGCTTGACACAGGAATCGAACCTGCGCGTGTCGCGCCTCGTCGCCGCCAGGGTTCGTGACCATCTCGCGGGAGCGTGAGCCATGCCGACCCTGAGCATCGCCGATGCGCAGGCGCTAGTGGCGCAGACGTTGATGCGCTGCCGCACCAGCGAGACCAATGCGCGCATCGTTGCGCATGAACTGGTGGCGGCGGAGGCGGACGGGCTCAAGGGGCACGGCCTTTCGCGTGCGCCAACCTATGCGGCGCAAGCCAAGGTTGGCAAGGTCGATGGAATGGCGACGCCGCACGTCGAGACGCGACGCGCTGGCGCGCTGCTGGTCGACGCCGCGCATGGCTTTGCCTATCCCGCGATCGCGGCCGCCGCGGCGGCGCTACCGGACATGGCGCGGCAATGCGGCGTCGCCGCGGCGGCAATTCGCCGCTCGCACCATTGCGGCGTCGCCGGCCATCCCGTCGAGCGTCTGGCGGCGGCAGGCTTTGTCGCGCTGATGTTTGCCAACACGCCGGCGGCGATCGCGCCTTGGGGCGGATCGCGCGGCCTCTTCGGCACCAATCCGATCGCCTTCGCGTGCCCGTTGCCGGACGCGCCGCCGATCGTGGTCGACCTGTCCCTGTCGAAGGTCGCGCGCGGCAATATTCTCATGGCGCAGCAGAAGGGCGAGCCCATTCCGACGGGCTGGGCGCTTGACAGCGCCGGCCGCGAGACAACGGACGCGCGTGCCGCGCTCGCGGGGACCATGGTTCCGTTCGGCGACGCAAAGGGCACGGTGCTGGCGCTCATGGTCGAATTGCTGGCTGCCGGTCTCACGGGGGCAAATTTTGCGTCGGAAGCCTCGTCGTTTCTCGATGCGCAGGGACCGCCTCCGGGAACCGGCCAGCTCCTCATCGTTTTGGACGCGTCCGCATGGGGCGCCGACGCCATCACGCGCTTTGGCGCGTTGGCGCAAATGATCGGCCAGGAGGCCAACGCGCGATTGCCGGGAGTACGGCGACTGGAAAACAGGGCCAAGGCGGCGCGCGACGGCCTCGCGGTGAGCGAAGCGCTGATCGCGGAATGCGCTAAGCTCTGATCACGAAACCTGGGTGGAACGGCCGCGTGACGTCGATCGATATTCACTCGCATATCGTACCGGCGGAATTTCCCGCTTATGCCGGTCGGCACGCGAATGCGCGCAGGCCGCAAATGCTCCTCGCGCCCGCATGCGGGCGCCAGCCTCACAGGATCGCGAATTCGCAATTGCGGCGGTCGGTGATGAGCATGCTGCCAGGATAGTGCGTGATGCACAGTTCCGGCCGCACCGCCGCGACGACCGCCTGCGGGGTCACCCCGCACGCCCAGAATACTGGCAATTCATCGTCATGGATCGGAACCGGATCGCCATAGTCGGGCCGTGCAAGATCGCCGATGCCGATGAGGTCCGGCCGGCCGATATGAACCGGCGCACCGTGCACCGCGGGAAGGCGCGTGGTAATCTGGATGGCGCGGATCGCGTTGGCCGGCTTCATCGGCCGCATCGACACGACCATGGGTCCGTGGAACGGACCGGCGGCGATGGTCGGTATCGATGTGCGGAACATGGGAACGGCGGTTCCGCGCGCGATATGGCGTAGTTCGATCCCGTTATCGATGAGCGCTTCCTCGAAAGAATGCGAGCAGCCGATGGCGAAAGTCACCAGATCCTCGCGCCAATATGCGCGAATATCGGCCGGTTCATCGACGATTTCGCCATAGCGGAAAACGCGGTAACGCGGCACGTCGGTGCGAATGTCGATATCGGCGCCGAGCGCCGGCAGTCGCCAATCGCCGGGCGCGCCGGCTGCCAGCAGCGGGCAGGGCTTGGCATTGAGATGGCAGAAACGCATGAAGTCGGTGGCAAGATCGCGCGGCAGAATGGCGAGATTGCCCTGAACGTAGCCAGGCGCCAGGCCCGAGGTCGGCCCGCTCATTCCGCCGCGGCGGATCGCGAGGCGTGCCTCTTCGCCGCCGCGCAGGTCGCGCGCGGCCGTGGACGCATCGCCCGCCAGTGACATGAAAGCCCATCCCAATCGATCGACGTCGCGCCGCGGCGCTTGGCGCAGCATAATAGCGCATTTTCGCGCCAAGCTTTGTCGCCGGCGCGGAAATATGTCGGGTTTCGTATGGTCGCATTTTCTGCGGCGATGCGGTGGCCACGTCGCCGGAAAATGCTTTAATGTGCGCACAAGAAACGCCAACAATACTTGTCATTCTGGATTATTGGAGGAGCAGTCCATGGTAGCCGACACTTGCGCTAAACATTTCAAGATACTCGGACTTACAACCGTTTTGATGGGCGTGTCCGCAATTGGCGTTCAAGCCCAGCAGGCGGCCGCGCCGGCGCCCGTGCGGCTCGGTATCGTGTCCTTCCTCACCGGACCGGCGGCAAGCCCGTTCGGCATCCCTGGGCGCAACGGCGCCGAAATCATGATCGAGGCGCTCAACGGCGGCAAGGTTCCCGCTCCATACGCCACGGTCGGTCTTGGCGGCACCAAGATCGAGGCCAAGTATGTCGATGAAGCTGGTTCCGCCGCCAACGTGGTCACCGAATTCCGCAACCTCGTGCAGCGCGACAAGGTCGATGCCGTCGTCGGCTATATCTCCTCAGGAAGCTGCCTCGCGGTGACGCCGGTTGCCGAGGAGCTTAAGGCGCTGACCGTCTATTTCGACTGCGGAACGCCGCGTATTTTCGAGGAGGCGGCGCGCAAATACGTCTTCCGGCCCTCCCCGCATGCGACGATGGATAATACCGGCGCGGCACGCTACGTGCTGTCGAAGAAAAAGGACGTCAAATTCTTTTCCGGCATCAATCAGAACTACGCGTGGGGACAAGATTCCTGGCGCGACTTCCTCAGCGCCATGAACATCCTCGCCCCGAGCGCGAAGGCCGAAAAAGAGCTGTTTCCGAAATTGTTCGCCGGCGAGTACGGCGCGGAAATTTCAACATTGCTGACGTCAAAATCGCAAGTCGTGCATACGAGCTTCTGGAACGGCGATCTGGAGGGCTTCCTGTATCAGAGCCAGGCGCGCGGATTGAGCAAACGCATGCCCATCATTGCCACGACCGCCGAGGCCTCGATCTGGCGCATGCGCGACAAGATGCCCGACGGGACGATCATTGGCGGGCGCGGACCAAATGGCCCGCTGGCGCCCAACACCGCGTTGAACAAGTGGTTCCACGGGATTTACGTCGATCGCTACGGAACGCCACCGACCTACCCATCCTACCAGATGGCGCTCGCCATCCTCGGCCTCAAGGTCGCTTGGGAAAAGGCGCAGAAAACCAAGGGCGGCGGCGCGCCGACCACCGAGGAGATCGTCAGCGCGTTCGAAGGCATCGAGTACGAGGCGCCGAGCGGCAAGGTGAAGCTGGCGCTCGGCAAGGGGCACCAGGGCATTCAGGAAACCGCCTACGGCACGTATCGATTCAATAAGCAGAAACAAACGCCGGAAATCGTCGACGTCATCCGCTTTCCCGCGGAATGCGTCAATCCGCCATCCGACGTCAATTCGGACGATTGGGTCAAGGGCGGCATGAAGGGCGCGAAGTGCTGACGGCGCCAATCTGAGTGCACCGCATGGCGGCGGGGGACATCTCCCGCCGCAAGCTTACCCGCATCATTGGCAGGTTCCGACGTGCTCACCGCCTTTGCCATCGTTGCCGATGGCCTCGTCTATGCCGCGTATCTTTTTCTCGTCGCCGTCGGCCTGACGCTGATCTTCGGCGTCATGAAAATCCTCAATGTCACGCATGGCTCGTTCTATGCGTTTGGGGCCTATGGCGCCGCCACCGCCGCCGGCATCTATTTCGATCGCAGCCTGCCCGATGCCTTGGGCTTCCTGTTCATGATTCTGTTCGCCATGGGCATCGGACTGATCCTCGGGCTCATCCTCGAGCGCGGCATTCTGCGCCTCGTCTACGGCAAGGACGAGGTGGTGATCGTGCTGGTCACCTATGCGGTGTTCCTTATCCTCGAGGACGTGATCACGCTGATCTGGGGGCCGCGCTCCTATGGCGCCTATCAGCCGATGGTTGCCGCCGGCAGCATCGACGTCGGTCGGCTGACGCTGTCGAATTACGATATCGGGCTGGTCATCATCGCCGCCGCGCTGGCGCTGGCGACATTCCTGGCGTTGAAACGCACGCGCTTCGGGCGCCTGCTTACCGTTGTCATCTATGACCGCGAGACGGCGGCGGCATTCGGCGTCAACGTCACCCTGGTCTACACGGTGACCTTCGTCATCGGCGCCATGCTCGGCACGCTCGGCGGGGCGGTCATGGCGCCGAAAATTTCGGTCACGCTCGGCATTGGCGTTGAGGTCATCGTTCTTGCCTTTGCCGTCGTCGCCATCGGCGGCATGGGGTCGATCGAGGGCGCGCTCGTCGGCGCATTGATCGTCGGGTTGGCGCGCGCCGCGGCGGTCCATCTCATGCCGCAGATCGAGCTGTTCATCATTTATGGCGTCATGGCGCTGGTGCTGGCGTTCCGTCCCTTTGGACTATTCACGCGTGCCGAGCCGAGGAAGATCTGACATGAGCGCGCGGACAAACCTGGCCGGCGCCTCGGCGTTCGTGGTCCTCGCCGCCGCCGCGCTCGCGGCGCCAGCGTGGTTTGTCTCGCTGGCGACGATCGCCTTCGCCAATGCGCTCGTTGTTCTCGGCCTGATCGTGCTCTGGCGCGCCGGCCTCGTACCGTTCGGCCAGGCGCTTTACTATTGTGTCGGCGCCTACACGGTTGCATTGCTGGCGCGCTGGGTTGGCATTACCGACGCATTTGTCATGCTGGCCGTTTCCGGCCTCATTGCCGGGCTCGTGGCCTATGTCGTTGGCTTCCTGCTCGCGCGCTATCGGGAAATTTTCTTCGCCATGCTCAGCCTCGCGCTGTCGATGATCCTTTATGGCGTGCTAGTCAAGACCGAGACGCTTGGCTCGACGGATGGCTTCGGCGTTGCCACGCCCACCTTCGCCGGCTACGCGCCGCATCGCGAGGCGCTTGGCCTCGCGCTCTACTGGCTGGTGTTGGCCGTCGGCGCGCTCTGCGCCTTTGCCGTCTCGACCTATTTCCGCACGACCGCCGGCGCGCTCGCGATCCCGATCCGCGACAATGAAATTCGCATCGAGTTCCTTGGCCTCTCGGTCAATGATCTCATTCACCTCAAGCTGGTCATCGCCGGCGTCGTCGGCGGGCTCGGCGGCGCCTTGGCCGCCATGTCTATCGGGCATGTCGATCCGAACATGTCCTACTGGACGACGTCGGGGGGCTTCGTGTTCGTCACCATTCTCGCCGGGGCCAGTTCGGTCGCTGCCGCCTTCGTCGGCTCGCTGGTATTCGAAATTGTCCGCACGGTCGCCGTCGACCTGTTGCCTGGCTTCTGGCAGATGATCCTGGGCTCGGTTCTGCTGCTGACCATCCTGTTCCTCCCCGAGGGTTTGGGTTCGGTCTTCGCGCGGTTGCGCGGCGCACCCGACCGGGGCGCGCCATGACGGCGATCCTGTCGGTGCGCAAGCTGGAAAAGACGTTTGGCTCCGTGGTCGCGGCGCGCGATATTTCCCTGGATATCCCCGCGCAACAGACCGTCGGCATCATCGGGGCGAACGGCGCCGGCAAGACGACATTCATCAACATGATCACCGGCTACCTGCGGCCGAGCCTGGGAACGATCTGGTTCGAGGATCGCGATATAACCGGGCGCTCGTCGCGCCAGATCACGCGGCTCGGCATTTCGCGTTCGTTCCAGGTGGCGCAGATATTTTCCTCGCTCACGGTGATGGAGAACATTTGCGCGGCGGCGGCGATCGCGCGCGGGCCGCGCGGCGCGTTGGCGCACGCGTGGCGTCCGCTGCTCTCGGCGGACACGGTCGGCGAGGCGCGGGCGGCCGCCGAATTGTTCCAGATCGGCGCCTATCGCGATATCCGCGCGGCGACCCTGCCGCAGGGCGTGCGCAAGCTTCTCGATATCGCGATGGCCGTCGTCGGCTGGCCGCGCCTACTGCTGCTGGATGAGCCCACAAGCGGCATTTCCATCGAGGAAAAATTCTCGCTGATGGATGTCGTCATGACGGCGCTCAAGAGTCGCAATATAACGGTGCTATTCGTCGAGCATGACATGGAAATCGTCAGCCGATTCGCCGACCGCGTGCTCGCGTTCTATGACGGCACCGTCATCGCCGACGGCGCGCCGGCGCAGGCGCTCGCCGATACGCGGGTGCGCACCTTCATCAGCGGCACGCGAACGGTGCCGGAAGCCGTGGCGGGGGCGGGCTGATGCTCGCCATCCACAAGCTCAATGTGACGATCGGGGTGGCGCCCATCATCCGCGACGCGACGCTCGATCTCAGCGAGGGCGAGATGTGCGGCCTCATCGGCCGTAACGGCGCCGGCAAGACGACGCTGTTACGCGCGCTGATGGGTGCGCTGCCGGCGACCGGGCGGGTGGAGCTCGGCCACGTGGACCTGCTGCGACTGCCCGACTACCGGCGGGTCGCGCATGGAATCGGCTATATGCCCGAGGACCGGCGGCTGGTTCCCGAATTCACCGTCGAGGAAAACGTGTGCCTGCCAACTTGGTCGGTGCCGGTCGAAGGCTGGGAAAAACGGCTCGCGTGGATCTTTTCCATCATGCCCGAGGTCGCGGGCTTTCGCACCCGGCGCGCGCTTGAACTCTCTGGCGGGCAACAGAAGATGGTAGCGCTTGCGCGCGCGCTGATGGGCGGCACGCGGCTCTTGCTGCTTGACGAGCCATTCGAGGGACTGGCGCCGGCGCTGGCGCGGCGGCTGGGCGAAGTCCTGGCCGATCTCAAGACGCAGGGCGTTTCAGTGTTGATCGCGGAATCAAACGAGGCGCATGTCGCCGACCTGCTCGCGCGTGCCTTTCGCATCGAGCGCGGCGCCGTCATGCCGGCCTGACGTGGCATGCTCCACGCTGGGGCCGCCGCGATATTCAAGAAATCGGCGGCGACGTCGTGCGCAAGAGTTGCAGCTATTTGAATCTAAATCGCGGGTAGCGGCAGGCCGGCCCGCGCGCTGGCAGCGCGCAATGTATTGACGAGCAGGCAGGCGATGGTCATTGGACCAACCCCTCCGGGCACTGGCGAAATCGCGCCGGCAATGGCGCTCGCGTCGGCGAACATGACGTCGCCGACGATTCGCGACTTGCCGCCCTCTCCCGGCACGCGATTGATGCCGACATCGATGACGGTCGCGCCTTGCTTGATGTAGTCGCCATTGACCATTTCCGCGCGGCCGATGGCGGCGAACAGGAGATCGGCGCCGCGGCATACCGCCGGCAGGTCGCGCGTCCTGGAATGCGCGATCGTGACGGTGGCGTTCTCGGCGCTCAGCAGTTGGGCGAGCGGCTTGCCCACGATATTCGAGCGCCCGATGACGACCGCGTTCAGTCCCTCGAGCGAGGCATGGACGGTTTTCGCCAATATCACGCAGCCGAACGGCGTGCACGGCACCAGCGCCGGCAAGCCGGTCGCGAGCCGTCCGGCATTCATCGGATGAAAGCCATCAACGTCCTTGGACGGGTCAATGGCGGCGATGACGTTCTGCGAATTGATATGCGCCGGCAGCGGCAATTGAACGAGGATGCCATTGACATCCGGGTCGCCGTTGAGCCGCTGAATGAGCGCCAGCAATTCCGATTCGCCGGCGGTGTCCGCGAGCCGATAGTCGAAGGAGCGCATGCCGGAATCGACGGTCATCTTCTTCTTCGATCCGACATAGACCTCGCTTGCCGGGTTGGCGCCGACCAGCACAACCGCCAATCCGGGCACGATGCCACGGTCGCGACGCAGGCGATGCACCTCCATGGTCACCTTGCCGCGTAATTCCGCGGCAATCGCTTTTCCGTCGATGATGCGTGCGCTCATCCTGCCTCCGCCGCAACGATTGCGGTCAACCGTGCGTGCAGGGCCTTGCCGTCACCGTCGACCCTGATCCGCTTTTGCCGCGCCGCCTGACCCGCGATGATGTGGACATCACGCGGTGCGACGGCCAACGCGCGCGCCAATAATGCAATCAGCGCGGCATTCGCCGCCCCCTCGCTTGCAGTCGCCGCCACCCGCGCCTTGATGACCCGGCGGCCGTCGGCCAAAACCTGCACTCCCTCCAGCGAGTCGCGCCCCCCGCGCGGCGTCAGCCGCACCGCGAGTGTCACGCCGTCTTGCGCTACCGAGCAATAGTTGCCCGGAGGCTGCGCGCGGGTGCTCCTTGCTGGTGCGCTCATGATCGTTGAGCGCTTCAGATAAGTGCCTTGGCGATATTTGGGATGACCACGCTTTGAATGAAGATGATGATCAGGATCAGGATCACCGGCGATATATCGATACCGCCCAGGCCAGGCAGCCTATTGCGGATGGGTGCGAGGAGCGGCTCGGTGACCCGAAAGAGAAATTCCCCGACTGTCGCCACGATCGGATTGCGTGAATTGACCACATTGAATGCGACCAGCCAGCTCAGTACGGCCGATGCAATCAGGATGTAGATATAAAGCGTGAACAGAAAAGAGACGAACGCCAGGAATTCGATCATATGCGCCCCACTCGAAGTGCCAACGCCAACCTGTACAAGCAGGCCGCCATGGCCGCAAGGTCGCGCGGGGGCCGACCAGCGACTCGCGGCATGGGATGGCCGGCTCGAGCCGCGCCCTTGACGCCCGTTCGGGCATCGCCGCTAGAGAAGCGGTTCCGGCCCTGCCGCAAGCAGCCCTAGTTCCCGGACAGCTGGCGCAATTTCGGCCCGGTTTCCGGCGCGCGCGCGATCACCGATTTCCAGGCCACGTCATCGGCCTGCTTGAGAAACGCCTTTGCTTCCGCCGGCCCGAAATCGAGCGCCGCGATTCCAGCCTTGGCCTGGCGTTCGCGTTCCGCCTTGATCGCGGCTACGTTTTCTCCGTCCAGCGCCTCGAGCCAGGCCGCCGCCTCGGTCAGAACCCGACGCTGGGCGTCGTTGAGGCCCTTCCAGGCGTCGAGATTGACGAGCACATTGACCTCGACGCTGTAGAACGCGGGCTCGACGCGGAATTTCGTCGCCTTCTCCCAGCCGAGGTCAAAAATGCCCGTGATCGGCCAGCCGTAACCGTCAACGACGCCGCGCTCAAGCGCGGTATAGACCTCCCCCGGCGCCGTCGTTACCGGCGTCCCGCCACGCGCCTGCACGATATCGCGATAGACCGGCGTCACGCGGATCTTGAGGCCGGAGAAATCGAGCTTGTCTATCTTCTTATTCAGGTAGATGTGGAAAGGCACGTTGTGGAATTGCCGCGCCAGGTACCAGGCGTTCAGCTTCTGATTGTGCAGCTGATTGATGAAATCCCATGTGCCGTTCTTGCGCTGCTCCGACATTGGCTTGCCGATCAGCTTGAAGCCGTCGGCCTCGGGCATGAGGTTGGTATAGAAGGCGCCGGTGACGTTGGCGATATCAACGACGCGGGTGCGCACCGCGTTGCCGACCTCGAAGGGCGGCACCGCGCGCGGACCTCCGATATAGTTGATCTTGACCACGCCCTTGCCCTGGCTGTTAACGCGCTCGATGAAGCGTTCGAAATTGCGTGAGAATTGCGTACCCTCCGCGAACGAGGTGACCGCCCGCAAGGTCGCTTCCTGCGCGCATGCCGGCGCCAGGGGAATCGTTGCCGCGACGAGCGAGAGAGCCGCAAGTTGTTTGACATTCATCGTTTGTTTCCTCCACGGCCAGGGATGGTTTTGCCTCCCGGCGCGATCCCATTGCGTCATCCGTTGATGCGCATCATTAAGGCCTCTGTTAACCAAGTCAATTCAACCGGGGGGCCTGCCTTGAATCCGCCTGCCACGTGGCGCCGACGCGAGCTTTGGCGGTGCCAGGTTTGGCGGCGCCGAGTGTGCGCATTTGGCAGGCGAGCGGACTCAGTTTGATGGCGAGAGGAGCCAATCCATGGCGGGCGATGCGCGCAAAGTCCAAATGATCGCCATTCCGTGCCCGGATTGCGGCGAGCTCGCCGAGGAGCCGATCGATCAGGTCACCGAGAACGGCGTCATTCCCTGCTCATTGTGCGGCGGGCTGATCGACCTTGCGGCCGAGGAATGCCGCGAGGCGCTGGTGCGCGCGCGTGCGCTGCGCCAGGGGCAGGGCAGCGGCGGGGCGGAGTGACCCAACGCGCCAATGACGCCGCAAGAAATTCGCGACGCACAAGCCGCGCCATGCGATCTGACGTCTGGCAAGCAGCGTGGGTACGCATGGCGCGGAAGGGGTGGGCATGTCCGAGGAACTCAACGTCATCGTGTTTCCTGGCGGGTTTAACCTGCCGCTATGGGCGGGCGCGCAGTGCGGCGCGTTCGCGCGCCAGGGGTTGCATGTCAATTTGCATTTCACGACCAATTCTGCGCAGCAGCTGGCTGGTCTCGCGCGCGGCGATTGGGAGATCGGGCTGACCGGCTTTGATAATATCGTTGCCTACCAGGAGGGACAGGGCGAGGCCGTGCTGGCGCAGGCCCCGGATCTTTTTGCCTTCATGGGCGGCGACAACGCGTTTCTGCGCCTGGTCGTGCAACCGGATATCCGTTCATATGAACAGCTTCGCGGCGCGACGCTGTCGGTCGATGCGCTGACGACTGGCTTTGCATTTGTGCTGCGCGAGATGCTCGCGCGCAACGGTGTTCCTGACGCCGAGATGCGCTTCGAGCCCGCCGGTGGCGTCATGCAACGTTTCACGGCGCTCATCGCGGGGCGGCACGCCGGCACGCTGCTGCTCACGCCGTTCGAATTGCTGGCGCAAAATTCCGGCCTGCGCGTGCTGCAAAGTGCCGCCGAGATCATACCGCGCTACCAGGGCATTTGCGGCGTCGCGCGCAGGTCTTGGGCGAAGGCGAATGCGCCCACGCTCGTCGCCTTTATCCGCGCCTACGTCGCGGGTCTCGATTGGCTCTACGACCGGGGAAACGAAGCCGTAGCCCGCGCGCTGCTGGTTGAAAACGTGAAAAATCTCTCCACGGAATTGGCGAGCACGACCTGTTCGATCCTCGTTGGTGAACCGGGTGGATTCGAGCGCAAGGCGCGCCTCGATCGTCCCGGCATCGCGGCCGTGTTGGAGTTGCGCCGCCGCTATGGGCTGCCGCGCAAGGCGCTTGCTGACGCGCGTATATACGACGATCTCGCCTATTATCGCGAGGCGGTGCCGGATGCGTGACCGCGCGCGCGCGTGGCCGCGTGAGCCGACCGCCCAAAAGGGGTGCGTTCGCGTTCCGCCGGCGCACCGGTGTCCACGCGGGCGGAAAAAATGTTCTAGGATAACTGTTCGCCAATGAGCATTGGCAGCGAGGTTTGATGCGATGACGCCGATTGGCATAATCGGGCTTGGTCAGATCGGACTGCCCATGGCGCAAAACCTGATCAAGGCCGGTTACCAGGTTGTCGGCCGCCGGCGCCGCGAGCCGCGCGAATTAATCGAAGCCGGCGGCATCGCCGCGCGTTCGGCGCGCGAGGTCGCCGAGCGCTGCCCGATCATCCTGTCTTGCCTGACCGACGGCACGGCCCTTGCCGACGTCGTCTCCGGCGCGGACGGACTTGCGGACGGCGACTGCGACGGCCGCATCCTGGTCGAGCTGACGACGGCGGATACCGAACTCAAGCGCGCGCAGGCGCGGGCCTTGGAGGCGCGCGGCGGCCGCATGCTCGACGGCGCGGTCAGTGGAATTCCGCGCATGGTGCGCGAACGCCAAGGTGTCGTCTTTGTCAGCGGCGACGAGGAGGCCTTTGCCGCCGTCCGCGCCGTGCTCGACGCGGTGTCGGCAAAGGTGTTCTTCATGGGACCGTTCGGGAATGCGCTGAAAGCGAAATTGTGCGCCAACTTGCTGGTCACGCTGCACATCGCCGCCGCCGCCGAGGCGCTGGCATTGGGCAGTAAGATCGGGGTCGATCCGCATCGGCTGATCGATGCGCTTAAGGACGGCGCCGGCGCTTCCTTGCAATTCAATGCCCGCGCCGCGTCGATGGCCGACGGCGACTGGCAGGTCGTGCGCGGCTCGACCGCGATGCTGGCGAAGGACATTCATCTGATCGCGGCGGCCGGGAAGCAGGCGCGGTGCCCGACGCCGCTGCTCGACGCTGCGGCCGCAATTTACGCCGAGGCAATGCGCGACGGCTACGCCGATTTGGACGTGGCATCCATATATGCCGTCGTCGCGCGGCGCGCGGGCCTTCCCATTCCGAAAAAAGCATAAGGCCATGAAGCCGGCCGGCGGGCTCGCTTCGGTGCGCGCCATCCGCGCCACGCTGGGGGTATTGTCCAAGGTGGTGGAAAGGATATTCGCATGAGTGGCGCGCCGGATGCCGAGCAAGGAGCGTTCCGCGTCGAGGAATCGACAATCGAGGAACTGCACGCGGCGATCCGGGCGGGGCGCACGACCTGCGTCGAGGTTGTTAAGCAATATATCGATCGCGTGCGCGCATATAATGGCGTCGCCAGCGTTCTCGTCACACAAGATGGGCTTCCGGTAACGCCGGCCGAAGGTGTGGTGCGCGCAATGGCGCCGCTGCGCTTTCCAACAAAGACCGTCAAGGCCGCGACGATCCTGCCCGAACTCGACAAATATCGCGGCCCGCCGCTCGAATATGGCCGCATGGAACCGACGGCATCCGACGCCAGCGTTCAGCAGCAATACGGAATGATTGTCGGGATGGCGGATGCCGGGCAGGTGAACGCGCTCGCCACGCTCAATATTCGCGGCGAACGCTCGGTCACCTGCCGCGGCGATTTCGATCGCCACCCGTCGCAAGGACCGCTGCCGCCCGATGCTCCGCCGGTATGCGAGTATCTGCGCCGGCTGCCGGACGCACTTGAGCGTGCCGCCGAGCTCGACGCGACCTATGGGCGCGATCCCGACCTTGGTCGGATGCCGATGCATGGCGTCGTTTTCTCGTTCAAGGATTCCTTCGACACCATGGACATGCGCTCCACCGGCGGCGGCGACGCGCGCTATGACATCGATTTTCCGGCCCGCGATCACCTCCTGATTGAAATCCTGCGGCGCAAGGGGGCGATCATCTTCGCCAAGGCCGTGTGCACGGAATATAACGGCCGCGCCGGCGATCCCGGCGGGCGCCATAAGCCCGCCAAGGTGTTGCCCTCGACGCTCGGCTACCAGCGCAGTTCATGGGGCGGCAATCCCACCAATCCCTACGATACGCGCCGATCCGCCTCGCTCGGCTCAAGTTCCGGGTCGGCGCTGTCGGTGAGCATCAATCTGGTGATGGCGAGCCTTGGCGAGGAGACGCGTGCGTCGTGCCGCGGGCCGTCCAATCACAATGCCGTGGCGCTGATCCTGCCACACAAGGCGATGCTCGGCTTCGACGGCGGCGCGATCGGCGCCGACATCTATTGCGATCGCAGCGGCATTCACGCCCGCACCATTGGCGATTGCGCCATAGTGCTCGACGCGCTCAAGGATCCGCTCGAGGGCTATTACGACAAACGCGATCCCTATACGACCGTACCGCGTTCATCGGTGCTGGACACGCCCTATGCCAGCCATGCGCGCGCTCCTGGAACACAAGGCGCGCTGAGCGGCATCCGCCTCGGAATCATCCGCGAATCGATGGCGCTTCCGCCGGGCTCGATGACCGAAGTGCCGATCGTCACGGCGGCGGCGCGCGAGATCAAGGAGGTTCTCGCCGGGCGGCTTGGCGCGACGCTGGTCGAATCCGCCGACCCGCGCTGGCGGCGCGATCCCGAGGTGGAGGCCATGACCACCGATTTTCGCCGCGCGCTGGCGCGGCTGGTTCCGATATTCATGCCAGACCTTTTGTTCAGGCTCGGCGCGGACGGCCAGCCGTTGTTCAAGGAATTCGCGGCGGCGATCGCGCCGACGCAATTCATGCCAGGCAAGGTCTTTGGCGCGGGCGCCATGCAACCCATCGACTATATGGTGGCGATGGTGGAAGAACACGTCGCGCCGCCGGCAAACCTCGACCTCGCCACTATCCAGCAGCAGGAACTGGCGATGGCGTTTCGGTTCCATATCGCGCAGTACCTCATGCGACGTGCAGCGGATTGGAAACATCGCGGGTTCACCGAAACGCTGAGCGATTTCGCGACGCTCAACGCACGCTCGAAATTCTGGGGTGACGACCAGCGCGTGGCGTTCAAGAATTGGGAGGAAATCGCCGACCCGCGCAATCCGCTCGGCGGCCGTCAAGGCGTCAATGAGCGCGTCATGCTGCGCGAATTGCTGCGCCGGGTCGATATGATGGTGATCCTGGAAAATCGCCTCGACGCGCTGGTGCGCCTGCATACGCCTTGGCCGCCGGGGCTTATCGGCTGGCCGCACCAATACGACATCGCCAGCAACCTCGCGCCCGAATCGCTAAGCGGTCCGAACGCGGGGCTGACGGAAGTGCTCATCCCTGCGGGCTATGTCACGACCGTCTACGATCCGGTTTTTTCGCTAAGCGCCGACGCCACGCGCTACGTCTCCACCCCGTCGCACCATCCGACGACGATCGCGCCACCGGGCCTGCCATTCTCGCTCGTGTTTCGCGCCGAGCCGGGAGCGGAGGACGTCCTGCTGCGGATCGCTTCGGCCTACGAGGCGGCGTCGAAACGCCGTATTCCGCCGCCGGCCTTTGCGTCGCCGCCGGCGGCAGGCGCATGACGATCGCCGCGGGCCATTGGCGCGAATAAAGCGCTCACGCCGGGCGGTCGAGCGTGCGGAAATGTCCGCGCGCCTGTAGCCAGGCCAGGAGCGCGAGGCTCGGCAGCGCGACCAGCGCGCTGAGCACGAAGAACGTCGGCCATCCGGTCGCCTGCGCGAGGAAGCCGGCGCCGGACGACAGATAGGTGCGCCCAACAGCGGCGAGCGCCGTCAAGAGTGCGAATTGCGTCGCCGTATGCAGCGGGTTTTTGCATAGCGCTGAGAGGTAGGCGACGAAGATCACCGTGCCGATGGCCCCGGTGAAGTTCTCGGCGATGATCGCCGCGATAAGCGCCGGGTAGTTGAGGCCAGCGAGCGCGAGCCAGGCGAACGCCAGGTTGGAGACCGCCTGCAGGATGCCGCCCAACCACAGACATGACGCCAGCGGCACGCCGCGCGCGATCGCGCCGCCGACAAAGCCACCGACCAAGGTGGCGGCAAGACCCACGCCCTTGACGATATTGGCGTAGTCGGTGCGCGAAAATCCGAGATCGATGACGAACGGCGCCGTCATCGTGCCGGCGAACGCGTCGCAAAACTTGTAGAGCACGACGAAGGCCAGCACGACGAACGCCGCGTCGCGCGCGAGGAAATCGCCAAACGCGCCGGCGGCCGCACCGGTAACGCGCCCAATCGCGCCCGCGCCGGTGTGCGCTTTGGCGCCAATCTCGGCGGCGGCGGGCTTTTCCGGCTCCGTTGCCACGAGCGCAGTGACCATGCCGACGGCGACGAGGGCGGCCATGACCAGATAGCCGACGGTCCAGGCGGCCGGCCGCATGAAACCAAGCTCCTGCTCGAAACCGGTGACGACATAGAGCGCGCCGACCGTAGAAGCGAGCATGCCAACCCGGTAGGCCGCGACATAGCTCGCCATGCCGGCGCCCTGTTCGTTCGCATCGAGGGTCTCGATGCGAAACGCGTCGATGACGATATCCTGCGTGGCCGAGGCGGCGGCAACCAGGAGCGCGCCGAGCGCCACGAGCCCGGGCGCGCTCGCCGGATCGCAAAACGCCAGCAATACGATCGCTGCCATCAAGAGGAGCTGCGAGAGCACGAGCCATCCGCGCCGGCGGCCGAGCAGCGGCGAGAGGATGGGCGCGTCAAGCGCGTCGACGACCGGAGCCCACAGGAACTTCAGCGTGTAGGGGGTGCCAACCAGCGCGAACAATCCGATGGTGCCGAGATCGACCTGCATCTCGCGCATCCAAACAAGGAGCGTCGATCCCGACAGGGCGAGCGGTAGCCCTGAAGAAAACCCAAGGAACATAACGATCAGCACGCGCGGCTTGAGATAGACCGCAAGCGTCCAGGCAAACGAGGCGCGGCCGGTCCCGGAAGTGTCTTGCGGCGTGGCGGTCATGCCACTGCCGTAGCCGATTTGACGCGAGCTTGCCAGCAGCCGCGCCGCCGAGCAGGCGAACACACTCCGCAGCCTTCGCCAGCGCCCGCATTAAGGCGTCGCAACCTACCGCGCGCTCCCATATGATGCAGCCCGCATTGTCCAACGAAACCCTTGGCCGCTGACCGCGACGGCTACCGCATGGCTTCCCTCGCTTCCTCCCTGGCTGGCGCGCTTGCGCGTGCGCGAGCGACCATTGTCATTGCAACGCTTGCCTTCGCGGTACTCGTGGTTACGGGTGCGTTGGCGGCGCCATATGCCCTCATCGCCCTGGCCGTGATCGCGGCCGCGGCACTGACAAGTAACGCCACGTCGGCAACGCCGACCTTGGCGGCACGCGGGCACGTTGCCGACGAGCTGGCGATAGCGAATCACGTCATCGGTGCGGTCATCGCCGCCATTCCCGACCCGCTCGTCGTATTCGACCGCGATGGATCGGTCGTGGCCAGCAATGCCGCGGCCAGGGCATTTGCGCCTTCGCTGCGCGTGAACGAGGCGGTGTCCATCGCGTTTCGCATGCCCGAAATCGTGGAAGCGATCCGCCTGGCGACGGCAGGTGGCGAGGCCCGACGCGTTACGCTCCTTGAGCGCGTCCCGGTCGAGCGATGGAGCGAGGCGATTATTGCGCCGATCGCGCCCATTTCCACGGCGGCGCCCGTGCGAGGCGGCCTTCTCGTGCTGATGATCCACGACCTCTCGCCACTGCGGCGCGTGGAGGAGATGCGCGCCGATTTCGTCGCCAACGCCAGCCATGAATTGCGCACGCCGCTCGCATCCCTGTCAGGGTTTATCGAGACGTTGCAGGGAGCCGCCCGCGACGATGCCGGGTCGCGCCAACGCTTCCTCGCCATCATGCACGAGCAGGCAACACGCATGGCACGGTTGATCGACGACCTGCTCTCGCTCTCACGCATCGAGCGCGACGTTCATATGCGCCCGCAGGCATCCGTCGATCTTGTCTTGCTGCTGCGCCAGGTCGCCGATGGCTTGCAGACGCTGGCGCGCGATCGCGGTGTGGAGATCAGCGTCGCGGCGCCGGCGGAGCCCGTCGTCGTGCCGGGCGACCGCGACGAACTCGTGCGCGTATTTGAAAATCTTGTCGAGAACGCGCTGAAATATGGAGCGTCCGGAAAGCGCGTGGAAGTCCTACTTGGCGTCCGCCGCAGCGGCGACGGCGACGAAGCGACGGCGGCGGTGCGCGACTACGGCCCCGGCGTTGCGCGTGAGCACCTGCCGCGCCTGACCGAGCGGTTCTACCGAGTGGACGTGGCCGAAAGCCGCGCGCAGGGTGGAACCGGCCTGGGGCTTGCCCTGGTCAAGCATAGCCTGGCGCGACATCGCGGGCATTTGGCGATCGCAAGCGAGCCGGGCCAAGGCGCGACGTTTACCGTGTGCCTGCCGCTGGCGCGCAATCCCCCGATCCCCGCCCCGAGTTCCTTGAAGTAGTTTACCTGCAAGAATTCAATTGGTTGGACTGTCATCACGCTGTCATCGTCGGTTTGTATCACACCCGCATGGACGGCTTCGGACGGCAAGTCGGGTTGCGCGGCAATCGAGGAACCAACGCCGCGCTCGACCGCCTCGCGGCGACAGCGCCATACCTGCCACGCCAATCGACGACCGCGCCGCAGGATTTCATCCGCGGGCGGCCTGCCGGTATTGGCCCGCTTTCAACACAACCTTGGAGAAGCACCGTGACTCTATTGAGATCGATTTTCGTGGCTGCCGCGTTCGGCCTGGCCGCGACGCTTCCCACCACCGCCGCCGACATTTCCGGCGCCGGCGCCACATTCCCCTTCCCGATTTATGCCAAATGGGCCGATGCTTATAAGAAGGAAACCGGGATCGGCCTGAACTACCAATCAATCGGCTCCGGCGGCGGCATCAAACAGATATTGGCCAGGACGGTTACCTTTGGCGCCTCCGACATGCCGCTCAAGGCCGCCGATTTAGACAAGGGCGGCCTCATTCAGTTCCCGACCGTGCTCGGCGGCGTCGTGGCGGTCATCAACGTCGAAGGTATCAAGCCGGGCGGCATCATTCTCGATGGCCCGACGCTCTCGCGCATTTTCCTAGGCGAGGTTAAGACTTGGAACGACGCAGCCATCGCCACACTCAATCCGGGATTGAAACTTCCCGCGCAGTCCATCGTCGTCGTCCACCGCTCCGACGGATCCGGCACCACCGCTATTTTCACCAACTATCTCTCGAAGGTAAGCGCGGAATGGAAGTCCAAGGTTGGCAGCAACACCGCGGTCGAATGGCCGGTCGGCATCGGCGCCAAGGGCAATGAGGGCGTGGCCAACAATGTCGCGCAAACCAGGGGTTCGGTCGGCTATGTCGAATATGCCTATGCCAAGCAGAACAAGCTCACCTTCACATCCTTGGTGAACCGGGAGGGAAAGACCGTCGCGCCGACCGCGATCTCGTTCCAGGCATCGGCAGCCAACGCCAATTGGACCGGCACGCCAGGCTTCGGCGTGATGCTGACAAACGAAGCCGGCGCAACCGCATGGCCGATCTCCGGCGCCACGTTCATCCTCATACACAAACAGCCGAAGGATGCGGCGGCGGCGGGCGAGGCGCTGAGATTTTTCGCCTGGGCCTTCGCCAAGGGCGGCGCGATGGCCGAAGCGCTCGACTACGTCCCGTTGCCAATGAATGTCGTCGCCGCCATCCAGAAGGTTTGGGCGGTGGAAGTAAAAGATGCGGGCGGCAAACCGATTTTCGCATTGTCCCATTGATGATGCCGTTTGACTGGGAAAAGGCGCCGCAAGGCGCCTTTTCGCAATATCCACAGTCCGTCAACTCAAGACTTGTGCCGGGAGCCTTGTCGCTTCAGGTTGAACCGGACGATGGCGCTCACCCTTTGTTTGAGCGTGATCTCATCCGAAAGCCCGTTCCCGCTTTTCAAGATCATGCTCTACCCGGCAAGGCCGCTTGTGTAAGCCCTCCTGCGTTCATGACGGGAGGAGGTCGGCAAGCCATCCGACGGGAGGCGACCCGTGATTGATGTGACACTGCGAAAAAACGGCGCACGAACGCGCGCTCTGCCCACGCGCGGGCGCATTCTCCAGCGGTTGCGACGCAACGACGCGATCTACCGCAATGTCACGCGCGGCGCCGCAATCGGTGTCCTGGTTCTACTCGGTGGCGTGATCGTCGCGTTGATCGACGGCTCGATGCCGGCGTGGCGGGCGTTCGGTTTTGGTTTTCTCGCGAGCGAGCGCTGGAACCCGGTGACCGAGAATTTCGGCGCGCTGGCGCCGATCTATGGCACGGTGGTGACCGCGCTCATCGCCATGGTGATCGCAGTCCCGATTGGGCTCCTGATCTCCGTCTTTCTGACCGAGCTATGCCCAACGTGGCTCAAGCGTCCGGTCGGCACCGCCATCGAGCTATTGGCCGGCATTCCCAGCATCATCTTCGGCATCTGGGGACTGTTCGTGTTCGCGCCATTCTTGCAAGGCACGCTGCAACCGTTCCTGATCACGGTTTTCGGCAATGTTCCCGTGCTGTCGTCGTTGTTTGCCGGGCCGCCTTACGGAATCGGCGTACTGACGGCGTCGCTGATCCTCGCGATCATGGTGCTGCCCTTCATTACCTCGATTTCGCGCGATGTCTTCGAGCAGGTTCAGGCCGTGCTCAAGGAGGCGGCCTACGGCATCGGCTGCACGACCTGGGAAGTCGTGTGGAACGTGGTCATTCCCTATACAAGAGTCGGCATCATCGGGGGGATCATGCTCGGGCTCGGCCGCGCGCTGGGAGAGACCATGGCGGTTACCTTTGTCATTGGCAACGCGCACAAGATTTCGGCTTCGCTGCTCGCGCCCGGCACCACCATTTCCGCCGCCATCGCCAATGAGTTCACCGAGGCGGTCGGCGACCTCTATACCGCGTCGCTGATCGCGCTCGGCCTTATCCTGTTCGTGATTACCTTCTTCGTGCTTGCCATCTCGCGATATATGTTGGCGCGGATCGAACGCCGGATCGGATGATTGGCATGAGCACGCTCTATCGCCGGCGCAAACGCCGCGACGTCATCATGATGACGCTATCATTCCTCGCCACGATCGTCGGCGTCGGCTGGCTGGTACTCATTCTTGGCGTCCTCGTGTGGGAAGGCCTCGCCGGCCTGTCGCTGCGGGTGTTCACC
Source organism: Pseudomonadota bacterium (assembly GCA_016195095.1). GTDB lineage: Bacteria > Pseudomonadota > Alphaproteobacteria > Rhizobiales > Xanthobacteraceae > JACQAE01. The sequence goes on along the minus strand of JACQAE010000035.1, from coordinate 21,338 downwards.
GAAATGACGCCGCCACCGGGCGCCGACGGCGGCCTGCTCAATCCGATCATCGGTAGCCTGATCATCACCGCGCTGGCTGTCGCCATCGGCACTCCCGTCGGTATCCTCGCCGGCACCTACATGGCCGAATACGGCCGCCATTCCCGCCTGTCGACGGTCGTGCGTTTTGTCAACGACATCCTGCTCAGCGCGCCTTCGATCGTGGTCGGCCTGTTCATCTACGAGGTCATGGTGGCGCCAATGGGCCATTTTTCCGGCCTTGCCGGCGCCGTCGCCCTCGCCGTCATCGTGATCCCGGTGGTGGTGCGCACCACCGAGGACATGCTCCGGCTGGTCCCCGACCAGATGCGCGAAGCCGCAGCCGCGCTCGGCATTCCGCGCGCCAACGTCATTCGCAGTATCTGCTATCGCGCGGCCGGCGCCGGAATGCTCACCGGCGTGTTGCTGGCGATCGCGCGCATCAGCGGCGAGACCGCGCCGCTCCTCTTCACCGCGCTCAACAACCAATTCTTCAGTACTGATCTCAATGCCCCGATGGCCAGCCTGCCGGCGGTGATCTTTCAGTTCGCGCTCAGCCCTTACAAGGATTGGCAGAAATTGGCCTGGACCGGCGCGCTCGTCATTACCGTTGCGGTGCTCGCCCTCTCCATCGTCGCGCGCGCGCTCGCCGCACCGCGGAAGATGCCATGAACATCGCCTCAATCGCCGCCGCCAGGACCGATGACGCCATTGACCGAGCCTTACGTCGGGAAAAGATTTCGATCCGCAATCTCAGTTTCCACTACGCTAGCAACCGCGCGCTGAACGCCATTTCCCTGCCATTGTATGAACATCACGTGACGGCGTTTATCGGACCGTCGGGTTGCGGGAAATCAACGCTGTTGCGCGTGCTCAACCGCATGTACGACCTTTATCCCGATCAGCGCGCCGAAGGCGAGGTATTGGTCGACGGCGTGGACGTTCTTGCGCCACACCAGGACGTCAATCTGTTGCGTTCGCGTATCGGCATGGTGTTCCAGAAACCGACGCCATTTCCGATGTCGATCTACGAGAACATCGCCTTCGGGGCGCGGCTCTATGAGCGCTTGTCCGCCGCCGATCTCGGCATGCGCGTCGAGCAGGCCCTGCGCCGCGCGGCGCTGTGGGACGAGGTCAAGGACAAGCTCGCCACCAGTGGACTGAGCCTGTCCGGCGGACAGCAGCAGCGGCTGTGCATCGCGCGCTCGATCGCGGTGCGCCCGGAGGTGATCTTATTGGATGAACCGTGCTCGGCGCTCGACCCGATCTCGACGGCCAAGATCGAGGAATTGATCGATGAGCTCAAGGAGGACTACACCATCGTGATTGTCACCCACAACATGCAGCAGGCGGCGCGCGTCTCCGACTACACGGCGTTCATGTATCTCGGCGAGCTCGTGGAGTTCGACGCAACCTCGCGGATGTTCACCTCCCCTGGCGACAAGCGCACGCAGGACTACATCACCGGCCGCTTTGGCTGACCCTTCGCGCCCGTCCGGACCTTCGAGCAGGAGCGTCAACGATGACCGAACATACCGCCAAGGCATTCGACGCCGATCTCCAGGAACTTGGCCGCATGGTCGCGGAGATGGGTGGGCTCGCCGAAAAGCAGATCGCCGATGCCCTCGACGCGTTGGCGCGGCGCGACGTTCACTTCGCCCAGCGCATCATCGGCGAGGATGCCCGCATCGATGCCCTGCAACGCGCCATCGAGGAACGCGGGATCCTCACGATCGCGCGGCGCCAACCGATGGCGGTCGACCTGCGCGAGATCGTGGCTGCGTTGCGCGTCGCCAACGATCTCGAGCGCATCGGCGACCTTGCCAAGAACATCGGCAAGCGCGTCGTCGCGCTCGAAGGCGAGTTCGATTCGCAAAGGCTCATGCGCGGCCTCGAGCACATGACCGAGCTGGTGCTCGCGCAGATCAAGGACGTGCTCGACGCCTACGCGCGGCGCGACGTCGCCCGCGCGATGGCAGTGTGGCGCAGCGACGAAGACGTTGACGCCGTGAATAATTCGCTGTTTCGCGAATTGCTGACCTACATGCTGGAGGACCCGCGCAACATCACCGCCTGCATCCATCTGTTGTTCTGCGCCAAAAACATCGAACGCATTGGGGACCACGCGACCAATATTGCCGAGACCGTGTACTACATGGTCGAGGGCCGCATGCCGCCCGACGAGCGCCCCAAAGGCGACACGACAAGCTATACGCCCGCCACGGTGAAAACATGAATGGACACGCAGGTCGGCCGGGCATGCCGGCGCGCGTCCTGATCGTCGAGGACGAGGCGCCGCTGACGTTGCTGCTGCGCTACAATTTGGAGGCCGAGGGTTACGATGTCGAGGCGGCGAGCCGTGGTGACGAGGCCGAATTGCGGCTCCAGGAGGCGCCGCCCGACCTGGCGGTGATCGACTGGATGCTGCCTGGCCTGTCCGGCATCGAACTTGTGCGTCGCCTGCGCGCGCGCGCGGCGACGCGCGAGCTTCCAATCATCATGCTGACGGCACGTGGGGAGGAGGCAGAGCGCGTGCGCGGACTGGCGAGCGGCGCCGACGATTACATCGTCAAGCCGTTTTCCGTTCCCGAACTGCTTGCGCGCGTGCGTGCGCTGCTGCGCCGGGCGCGGCCCGAACGCATCGCGACGGTGTTGAACGCCGGCGATATCGAGCTTGATCGTGAACGCAAACGCGTGGCGCGCGCCGGGCGCGAGGTCGACCTCGGTCCGATTGAATTCCGCTTGCTTGAGTTTCTCATGCAGAGCCCCGGCCGCGTCTATTCGCGCGAGCAACTGCTCGACGGCGTATGGGGGCGCGACGTCTATATCGATGAACGCACCGTCGATGTGCATGTTGGCCGCCTGCGCAAGGCGCTTAACCGCGGCCATGACCGCGACCCGCTGCGCACCGTACGCGGCGCAGGGTACGCGCTTGATGAGCGTTTCGGCAAACCGGTCTAAACGGCGCGGGACCGCATCAGCCGCGCACCGGGCGGCGGTCGCGGCGGCGGTCGGCTATCGGTTGATAGGCGATGCGCGAGTGGTAGGAGCAATAGGGAAACGCGCCATGCGGCTGGCCGCCGCAGAAGAAAAACTCCAGCGTCCCTGGGTCACCGATCGGCCACCGGCACCGCGATTCATTCAACTCGAGCAGCGTGCAGCGCTGGCCAATCGGGATGACGTTCTCGATCAACTCGGCTTCCGGCTCCGGCTCAAAATCATACATGGCGGCCGCAGCCAGCGCCGTATTGCCGCGCATGGCTGGCCGCGCCATGCGCAGCATGGGCGAGGATGTGCGTGGCTTGCGCGGCCGCGGCGCCGTCGAGGAGGGCGACTTGGCGCGTCCCGACAGCCCCAGCCGATGAACCTTGCCGATGACTGCATTACGGGTGATGCCGCCGAGTTCTCCGGCAATCTGGCTAGCCGAAAGACCGTCGGCCCACAGCTTCTTGAGCAGTTCCACGCGTTCTTCGGTCCAATCCATGCGATGTTCCTTTGCGACCGTAACGCTGCAGCGAAAGCGGAGTGGCTCGAATCCCTCTCCGTGCGCCGGGCAGCCGCAAGACCGCCCGGACAAGCATTCCTGAACACCGGAATTACTCGGAAATCAGTCCGTCGCACGAGATATCGTAGCTAACGCTGGGCAAGCTACTATATGGCGTGAATCCCGCGCAAGAGTCCGAACTCCGGATTCCACATGTTCCTGAGTACGGGGCGACGATTGGACGATTTTGTGGCCGCGACCCTGTTGGCGTCGTTGACAGGCCAAGACCGACGAGAGGATAATTGCCCGGTGCCGCCCGGCGGGGCGGCACATTTCATTTAACGCTGTCTCGCGCGTTCGCGGTTCAACGCGCATGCCGGACGAGCTGAATTGTGACGTCGCACGTTCTTCCCACCTACGCACGCGTTGACCTCGCCTTCGAACGGGGCGAGGGCGCTTGGCTGGTGGCCACCACGGGCGAGCGCTATCTCGACTTTGCCGGCGGGGTGGCGGTCAGCGCTCTCGGCCATGCGCATCCGCATCTCATCGCGGCGCTCACCGAGCAAGCGAGCAAGGTGTGGCATGTCTCTAACCTCTTTCGCATTCCGGGGGGCGAGCGGCTAGCGGCGCGATTGTGCGCGGAAAGCTTCGCCGACCAGGTGTTCTTCTGCAATTCCGGCGCCGAGGCGATGGAATGCGCGATCAAAATCGCGCGCAAGTACCAGGCCGTCGCCGGCCACCCGGAACGCTACCGGATCATCACCTATGAGGGCGCCTTTCACGGCCGCACCCTGGCGGCGCTCGCCGCCGGCGGGCAGAAAAAGTACCTTGACGGGTTCGGACCGCCCGTCGAAGGCTTCGATCAGGTTGAGTTCGCCGACATTGAGGCCACCAAACGCGCACTCGGCGAGGCAACAGCGGCGATCCTGATCGAACCGATCATGGGCGAGGGCGGCGTGCGGGTGGTGCCGACGCGGGTGCTGCGCGGACTGCGCGACCTGTGCGACCAGCACGGACTCCTGCTGCTGTTCGACGAGGTGCAGACCGGGATCGGGCGGACGGGAACGCTGTTCGCATATGAACAAACCGGCGTCACGCCCGACGTGATGGCCATCGCCAAGGCACTGGGCGCCGGCTTTCCGATCGGCGCCTGCCTGGCGACGGCCGAGGCGGCAAATGGCATGGTCGCGGGTACCCATGGATCGACCTTCGGCGGCAATCCCCTGGCCATGGCCGTCGGCAACGCTACGCTCGATATCGTGCTCGAACCGGGGTTTCTTGCCCGCGTGCGCGACAATGCGCTGCTATTCAAGCAGCGGCTCGCGCAATTGAAGGACCGCTATCCGACGGTCATCGCGGAAGTGCGCGGCGAGGGCATGCTGATCGGATTGCGCGCGGCGGTGGCGAACGCCGAACTCGTCGATGCGCTGCGCGCGGAACGTCTGCTGACCGTGGCGGCGGGCGACAACGTCGTGCGCCTGTTGCCGCCATTGATCGTCGGCGAAGCGGAGATCGCCCATGCGATCGCCGCCATCGACCGCGCCGCGGCGCGCATCGAAGGCCGATTGGCGGTACAGGCCGCGCCACACGGAGCGAGCCGGTGAGCGCGACGGATGTGCGCCACTTTATCGATCTTTGCGACATAGCGGCGCGAGACCTGCGCGTGATGATCGACGCCGGCCACAACCTCAGGCGGCACCGCCGTGGCGCCGCCGGTCCACTGGCCGGCCGGGTACTGGCGATGATCTTCGACAAGCCGTCGACGCGCACGCGCATTTCCTTTGATATCGCCATGCGCCAGCTCGGCGGCGACGTGATTGTGCTGACCAGCCAGGAAATGCAGCTCGGGCGCGGCGAAACGATTGCCGACACCGCGCGCGTGCTTTCGCGTTACGTCGACGCGATCATGATCCGAATATTGCGCCATGACGCGGTGAGCGAGTTGGCGCGCCACGCCAGCATCCCGGTCATCAATGGCCTGACCAGACACTCGCATCCCTGCCAGGTCATGGCCGACGTGATGACGTTCGAGCAGCATCGCGGGCGCATCGACGGCCGCACGATCGCCTGGACCGGCGATTCCAACAACGTGCTCACGTCTTGGGTGCATGCCGCAAGCCGGTTTGGTTTTCGACTGCGGGTCGCGACACCGCGCACGCTGGCGCCTGAGCGCAAATTGGTCGCCTGGGCACGCCAATGCGGCGCCGACGTCACCTTCGGGCATGACGCCGCGGCGGCGGTTGCGAACGCCGACTGCGTGGTCACCGATACCTGGGTGTCGATGGGCGATCGCGACGGCAAGCGGCGGCGCGGCCTGCTCAAGCGCTTTCAGGTCAACTCCGCGCTGATGGGGAAGGCGAGGCCGGACGCGTTGTTCATGCATTGCCTGCCCGCTCACCGCGGCGAAGAAGTAACCGATGACGTCATCGACGGTCCCCAGTCGGTTGTTCTCGACGAGGCGGAGAACCGGCTGCACGCGCAAAAAGGTATTCTGGCGTGGTGCCTGCACGCGGCGCAATGATGAATGAAATCACCGTTCCTGTCCGCAATCCGTCCGACGATGCGGCTGATGACAGCGTGCTGCCGTTCGCGGTGGCGACGCTTGATTTACGCGGCCGCGTCGTTCGCCTCGGTCCCGCGCTCGACGACATCCTCGGCCGGCATGACTTTCCCGTTCCGGTCGCGCGCCTGCTGGGCGAGGCGATCGTGCTCGCTGTGCTCTGCGCCGCCTCGCTCAAATTCGACGGACGCTTCATCCTGCAAACACAGACCGACGGCCCCGTTCGCCTGCTCGTCGTCGATTTCACGACGCCCGGCAGCGTGCGTGCATGCGCCAGTTTCGACCGCGACCGAGTCGATGCCGCGATTACCGCAGGCGCGGCGTCGGCGGGGCAACTCCTGGGACGCGGCCATCTCGCACTCACCATTGATCAAGGCGCCGACATGAACCGCTACCAGGGCCTCGTCGCGCTTTCCGGCGGCACGCTCGAGGACGCCGCGCACGAGTATTTCCTGCGCTCCGAGCAGATCCCCACCAGCGTGCGGCTGGCGGTTGCCGAGGAACTGCGCGCGACCGTGGACGGAGCGCGTCGTCGCTGGCGCGCCGGCGGTATCTTGCTGCAATTCCTTCCGCAAAAGCGCGAACGCATCCGCCACGCCGATTTCGATCCGGGCGACGCGCCCACCGGCGCGGCGGCGCATATGGTGGAGGAGGACGCGGCATGGATCGAGGGTCGCTCGCTGATGGCGACGGTCACCGACCTCGAGTTGGTTGAGCCCGCGCTGTCCAGCGAACGCCTCGTCTATCGGCTGTTTCACGAACACGGCGTGCGCGTATTCCGCGCCGCGGCGGTGGCGGCCAAATGCACCTGCTCGCGCGGCAATGTTGAAAACATGCTCAGAAGCTTCGCACCGCAGGACCGAGCCGACATGATCGAGAATGGCACCATCACGGTGACCTGCGAATTCTGCAACGCGACCTATGTGTTCGCGCCGTCGGACGTATCTGCAGAGGTTTGACCTGGCACGCAGTGTTCATGATCGCGAACACATGCGGTCGTGCGCTGCCCACGAAAACGCCGGACGCAGGCGCCTTCAATTCACCGTGCGTTTTTCACCCGGACTGTCGAGCGAAAACGTCGGTACGGAAATATCGAATTGTTCGCCAGCGGCGCTGATCATACCGTAGCTGCCGCTCATGAATCCGGACGGCGTCGGCAGCGGCACGCCGCTCGTGTATTCGAAGGACTGGCCGGGCTCGAGCACGGGCTCCTCGCCGACAACGCCGGCGCCGCGCACCTCCTGGAGACGTCCATACGCATCGGTGATGCGCCAATGGCGCGTCTTGAGCTGCACCATGTCGGCGCCACGATTGGTGATCTCGATCGTATAGGCCCAGAAAAAGTAGCTCTTCTCCGCCGACGAACGCTCTGGCAGGAATCGCGGACGTACCGTGACCTCGATATTGCGCGTGATTGCCCACAAGCCATGGCTGCGCCAGCGCAGTCGCCGCCCAAAAAAAAATGCCCAGCCAGTACACAAGTTGGACCGTTTGCCCCCGGCGGCCATGGAAAATACAACAAGTTGCTTCACCTAAAGCATGGAGCCAAAAAATGCGAAGCGGTTTTCGGGCACCACTATGCTCTAAGCTACCGGCATCGATCACGTTCTTGATTTTGAATTGAATCGATCCAAAATCTTCGTGATCTGGCGCTGCGGCCCAAACAGGCTGTTCGCATCTTTTTGGATAAGGCGCCCCACGGATTGGATACATGAGCGGGCCGACTTGCCCTGGCATTTGCGATTTGAATGTCGGGGTCGGATCGCTGCGGACGGCCTCAAGGCCGCGGCACGCCGCCTGATTGCCGCTCGCCCGGCGCCGTGCCACAACTCGTCGCGCCGAGCCAAAACGAGCGAGCAGTAGCCATGCCCCCCGTCGTCCCGGCCAGCCGCGACCTGCGTCTTGATCTGTTTCGCGGCCTCGCGCTTTGGCTCATTTTTCTTGATCATATCCCCTCCAATATCGTGAGCTGGGTCACTATCCGCAATTACGGATTCAGCGACGCGACCGAGATTTTTGTGTTCATTTCAGGCTTCACGGCGGCGTTTGTCTACGGCCGCGCCATGAGCGAGCACGGGGTCATCATCGCCGGCGCGCGCGTACTCAAGCGCGCATGGCAGGTTTATGTCGCCCATATATTTCTCTTCGTCATCTACATGGCGGAAATCTCTTACGTATCCGCCAGTTTCGATAATCCGCTGTTCAACGAGGAAATGGGCGTCTTCAACTTCCTCAAACAGCCAGACGTGACGCTGATCCAAGCGCTTCTGCTCAAATTCAAACCGGCAAATATGGACGTGTTGCCGCTCTATATCGTGCTGCTCGCCGTTTTTCCGCCAATGCTCTGGCTGCTCAAGCGCAGTCTCAACGGCGCGCTGGCGCTGTCGGTTCTGATTTATCTGTTGGCCTGGTATTTCCATTGGAATTTCCCCTCCTACCCCGACGGTCATTGGGTGTTCAATCCGTTTGCATGGCAGGCGCTGTTCGTGTTCGGCGCGTGGTGTGGACTTGGTGGCGCCGCTCGAATGGCGCGCGTCCTCAATTCGCCGTTCACCGTCGCCGCCGCTGTCGCGTACATTCTCTTCGCAATCGCCATCGTGGCGACATGGCACTTTCCGCGCCTTGCGCAGCATGTGCCGCGCTGGCTGGCGGAATGGATCTACCCGATCGACAAGACCAATCTCGATGTGCTGCGTTTTGCGCATTTTCTCGCGCTGGCGGCGATCACGGTGCGTCTGGTGTCGCGCGATCGCCTCTGGCTGCGCTCGCCGGTGGCCTATCCCGCGATCCTGTGCGGGCAGCATTCCCTGGAGATATTCTGCCTCGGCGTGTTCCTCAGCTTTGTCGGCCACTTCATGATGGTCGAGATTTCACGCGGCGTCGGCATGCAGATTATTGTCAGCTTGTTAGGCATAGTCATCATGGTCGGCGTTGCCTGGCTGTTTGCATGGTATAAGCGTATCGAGGGACCACATCGCGGTCCCCCGGCGGCAGCACCGGGATCCACCCTCGCGGGGGGCGAGGCATGAGGATTGTCGCGGCATTGCTGGTTTGGACGCTCGCGGCCTCGACGACCGTAGCGGCCGCCATGGCCGAATCGTGCGCGGTCGCGGCAAGTTTCGCGAACACCGAAATCGCGCTGCCGCGCGTATATGCTGCAATGCAAAAAAAACGGCTGACGATTTCGGTCGCGGGGACGTCCTCGTCAACACTTCCGGGTCCGGAAGGCGCCAGGGCCGCCTATCCTGCGCGTCTGGAGGCTGTGCTCACCAACCACCTGCCCAACGTCACCGTGCGCGTGATTTCGCACGCGAAATCGCGCCAGACTTCGGAAGACATGGTCAAGACTTTTCCGCTTATGCTGATGGACGACCGGCCCGACCTGGTGATATGGCAGACCGGAACGGTGGACGCCATCCGCGGCGTCGACCCGGATGTCTTTCGCGCGACACTCAATCTCGGGGCCGACACGCTCATTGCCGGCGGCGCTAATGTTCTCTTCGTCAATATGCAGTTCAGCCCGCGCACGGTATCGATGATCGCGATCTGGCCATTTCTTGAATCCATGAAGTTCGTTGCACTCGAACGCGACCTTCCGGTGTTCGATCGTTTTTCCATCATGCGTTTGTGGGACGAAGTCGGGACGTTCGATCTCTATTCGCCGACCAAGCGCATGGAAACCGCCGCAAAAGTGCACGACTGCATCGCCCATCTCCTCGCCGACCTCATCGAGAATTCCGCGCAACTCGCCGTCGCCGCGAAACCAGCGGAAGCGCCCGCAAAATGAAACGTCGCGTATCGCGCCTGCGAACGATCGTGACGCTGGGCGCGCTGGCGCTCGTGCCCGCGTCGGCGATCGCAGACCAGTCGGGAAAGCCATGTCGCGCACCGCCCGACGTGACCCGTCTTGACCGCGCGCTGGTGCACACCGCGCGCCAGCTCGCTACCGGCGAGCCGCTACGCATCGTTGCCATCGGCTCCTCCTCGACCGCCGGGGCCGGGGCCAGTTCTCCGCTTGCCAATTATCCCAACCGGTTACAGGCGGAATTGCGCGTGCGCTTTCATGGCCACGCGATCGAAGTCATCAATCGCGGCGTCAATGGCGACACCGCGAGCGACATGGTCGCGCGATTTGATAGCGACGTGATCGCGGAAAAGCCGCACCTTGTGCTCTGGCAGGTCGGCAGCAATTCGGTGCTGCGCGAGCAACCGGTCGGCGCGGCCGGCGGCCTCATTCGCCAAGGCGTGCGGCGTCTGCAGGCGGCCGGCGCCGATGTCGTGCTCATCAATCCGCAATTCGCGCCCAAGATCCTCGCCAAGCATGACGTCGACAACATGCTTGACGTGATCGAAGCCGCGGCAAAAGAAAGCGGCGTCGGCGTCTTCAGGCGATTTCGCGCCATGCGCCACTGGCGCGAGACGGACGGCCTGGCATTCAACCTTTTCCTCAGCGCCGACGATCTGCACATGAACGACTGGAGCTACGCCTGCATCGCCAAGCTGCTTGGCGCCGCCATCGCGGAGGCCGCGACGCGGCCGGCCGCCGAGGTATCGGTGGCGCCGCGGCCGAAACGTTGAGGCGACGGCAATCAGACGACGGCGAGCGCCGCCAGCAAATCCTCGATGAGATCGTCGGGATGCTCGAGCCCGACCGACAGCCGCACCAGGCCGTCGCTGATGCCGAGTTCGTCGAGCTGCGCCTGCTTGAGCCGCTGATGCGTCGTCGTCGCCGGATGCGTGATGAGGCTCTTGGCATCGCCGAGATTGTTGGATATGCGCACCAGGCGCAGCGCGTCCTGGAAGCGGAACGCCGCCGCCTTGCCGCCATCGATCTCGAACGCGACAAGCGTCGATCCGCCGCGCATCTGCCTGCGCACGATCGCCGCCTGCGGATGGTCGGGGCGGCCGGGATAGATCACGCGCGACACCTTCGTGTGCTCGGCGAGCGCGACCGCGCATGCCGCCGCGTTGTCGGTCTGCCCGCGTACGCGCACGGCGAGCGTTTCAAGACCCTTGAGCAGAACCCAGGCGTTGAACGGCGACATCGAGGGTCCGGTTTGGCGGATGAGCGTGTGGACATGGTCGATAATGAATTTCGTCGAGCCGAGCACGACGCCGCCCAGGCAGCGGCCCTGGCCATCGATATGCTTCGTGGCGGAATAGATGACGCAGTCGGCGCCCAGTGTTAGCGGACTCTGCCATAGCGGCGTGGCGAAGACATTGTCGACCAGCAGCGTTGCCCCGGCTTGATGCGCGATTTCGGCCACGGCTTCGATGTCGATCACCTCCAGCGCCGGATTGGTCGGACTTTCGAGAAAAAAAGTCTTTGTCGTCGGGCGCGCCGCGCGGCGCCACTGGTCGAGATCGCGGCCATCGACCAGCGTCGATGGTATACCGTAACGCGGCAGGAACTCCTCGATCACGTAGCGGCAGGAACCAAACATCGCCTTTGACGCGACAACATGATCGCCAGCCTTGAGCTGGCCGAGGAGCGCAACCGTGACCGCCGCCATTCCGGTCGCGGTCGCCCGCGCGGCCTCGGCGCCCTCAAGCGAAGCCATGCGGCTTTCGAACATCGACACGGTGGGGTTGGCAAAGCGCGAATATTGATAGCCGCAATCCTCGCCCTTGAAACGCGCCTCGGCCTGGGCGGAATTGTCGTAAACATAGCCCTGCGTCAGGTAGAGCGCTTCGGAAGTCTCGCCAAACGGCGAGCGCAGGATGCCGTCCTGCACAAGCCGCGTCTCGATGCGGTGGGACCGGGCAGCAGGCGCAGAGGGCCTCGGCGTGGAAGACTGTGGTGCAGACATCGGGCCCTCCTTAGGCCAACACATATCCTCGCCGGCGACCGGCCGGACGAGGTCACAAATATTTCCGGCCTTTTAGCGGGTGGGCTTGCATTGCCGCAAGCCGACCGGCTCAAATGACCTCGGGATAAGTAGCCCGACACGCGCGCCGCACCTTTGCGCCGGCGCCGCCATCAGGTAGAGCGGCACAAACCGGTAACCCAGCAAAGATCGGTCCGCCGACCCGGGGGACATTGCCTGTGGCTATGCGCGCCAGTGACCAGGGCATCTTGCCCGACCGGGCGATCGCCGCGCTCGCCGAGGCGGGCAGGATACGGCCAGCCTGCGCATTCGTCGAGGATCAGATTCAGCCGGCGAGCCTTGATCTGCGCCTGGGTGAGACCGCCTATCGCGTGCGCGCAAGCTTCCTGCCGGGTCCGCAGGCACGGGTTGCGGAGCGGATCGAGCCGCTGAAGCTGCACGAAATCGCGCTCGGCGATAGCGCGGTCCTTGAGACCGGCTGCGTCTATATCGTGCCGCTGATGGAGAGCCTGGCGCTGCCGCCGGATATCGCCGCGGCGGCCAATCCAAAAAGCTCGACTGGAAGGCTCGACGTGTTCACGCGCGTTATCGTCGACAACGCGCGCGCCTTCGACAGCATCGCGGCCGGTTACCAGGGACCGCTCTACGCCGAAATCAGTCCGCGTACGTTCCCCATTCTGGTGCGCGAGGGCGCGCGGCTGTCGCAAATCCGGTTCCGTCGTGGACACGCGATTCTTGATGCGCCCGCGCTTGCGGCGTTGCACGCGCGCGAGCGGCTTGTTGACTGCGACGATCCCGAGATCGGCGACGCGATCGCGGTGAGCGTCGACCTGACGGCGCAGACGCCGCAGGGCTTCGTCGGTTACCGCGCCAAACGCCATACCGGCCTGATCGATATCGACCGGCGCGGCGGTTACGCAGCGGCGGAATTCTGGGAACCGATCGCGGCGCGCGCCGACAGGAGCCTCATCCTCGACCCCGACGAATTCTACATCCTCGCATCCAAGGAGGCCGTGCAGGTGCCGCCGGATTACGCTGCGGAAATGATGCCATTTGATCCGCTGGTCGGCGAATTTCGCGTCCACTATGCCGGCTTCTTCGACCCCGGATTTGGCTATGCCGGCGCCGGCGGCAAGGGCGCGCGCGCGGTGCTCGAAGTGCGTTCGCGCGAGGTGCCGTTCATTCTCGAGCATGGGCAGACTGTGGGGCGTCTCGTCTACGAGAAAATGCTGGCGCGGCCAGACCGGCTTTATGGCAGCGGCGTCGGTTCGAATTACCAGGCGCAGGGGCTCAAGCTGTCGAAACATTTCCGCGTCTAAACCAACATTTGGGTGGCGCCATTGCGCGACCCCGCATGGCGGTGCATCGAGCCCCCGGCAGGCGAATTAGGAACGGAGTCGTCGGAGAATTTTGCAGCGCCTACCGCTTCCATTGAACCGCAAGGCGGCCGATTTTCATTTTTTCCTTGTCGAATTTTCCACGGCGAACCGGTTCCCACGTCGCCACAAGATGCTCTAGCGTTCTGTGCCCGCGCGCAATACGATAAGCAATAATGTGGCCGCTCACTTGCGGGGCCGAAAATCATGTCCGTGCGCTTGTCCCGGTTGATCATTGGTGGCGTTGCCTGTTTCGCTTGCGTCACGATGGCGACACCGTTCTTTGCCCAAACCGCAACCCTGCGGCTGCACGCCGCGCTTGAAGGCGACGATCGTCCATTTCTGTGCGCGGACCGAGCGACCGTCGGCCTTGTCGTCGCCGTTCTCGCGCGCGCGATCGAAGCACGCGCCGCCGGCGACGCGGACAAGGCGCAGCGCGTGTTCGAGCTTGCCGCGCGCCTGCAAGCAGAAATCTGCACCCGCCCGGCGGCGGATGACATTGTCATTCTGCGCTGCAAGCTTGACCAGCGCGACATCGCCGGTACCAACGTTACTCTCGCCAAGATCAGCGCCGTCATGCGTGCGCAGACTTCCAAGGGCGAGCAGCCGTTTTTCGCGTGGACCTATCGCGGCATCGAAGGCGGCGCGGCGAGCGCGGAGGATGCGGCGAAAGCGCAGGCGCGTTGGTGCGCGGATGGCGGCGGCGACGACGAGACCGTGCGGCCCTCGCCCGATCTGGTGTTGCGCATCCAGCATCGGCTTTACGATTTCGGCTTGCATGTGCCGCGCATCAGTGGCGAGCTCACGCCGGAGACGTCGCAGGCGCTGACCGACTTCCAGAAATGGGCCGGATTGCCGGCGACCGGACAATTGACCAAGGCCACCGTGCTCAAGATCGATGCAACGCCGGCGCCGTCGTCCTGGGCGGCAATCGCCTTTGACGGCTTTGGCAATTACAGCGTCATCAGCGGACCGACCCGGCGCAGCAGCGAGGCGGATGCCGCCGACAAGCTGCGCCGCCGCTCGCGCGCGGATTTCAAGATCGCCTCCGTCGCCAGCCCGCGCTGCATCGCCATTGCCACGACCCGATACCGCGAACGGACCGGACGGCGGCGTACGACAACCTACACGCAGGCCTTTACCAGCATCGGAGATTCGGCGAATTCCGCGGAGGAAAACGTGCTCGCCTATTGCGGGCGCCAGAAAGGCGGTGGCGAATGCGTTGCGCGCGAGTCAATTTGCGCCGTGGCGGCCGGCGCCGGTCCCGATCGATTCGACAACAAGAATATCCCCGTCAACGCGGAGCCGCCGCGTTTTAACCGCGAAGTGCCGGCCGTCAACGCGGCGCCGCCGCGCTTCGACCCAAAGAACATTCCCGCGAATACACCGGCGCCGCGATAGGGCTTGGGCCGCGAGGTGGAGCTGTTCATAACGGAAAATTCGACCAAATCAATTGCCTCGGCGTGCCGATCGTGCTGGGCGGCACAGGGCGCGCCGGCACAGGCTAGGGCACGGCGCAAGCGCCTGCGATTCATCGCGGCGGCGGCGCGTTGACTGGGATCGATTTCGGGTCGAAGCGATGCGTTGGCACGTTGCCACCCGGGTTCGGCGCGAAGGGCAGCGTCTGGACTTGACGAATCGCTTGCCACAGGTCGGGACCAAATGCCCCATCGGCCGGCCCCGCATAAACGCCCGCACGCCGCAGCAGGCGTTGCAATTCGACGCGGAAATCACGCGTCCAGCCGGCGGCGTCCCCGCTCATCTGCCGGATTGAATATTCGTGCCCAAGCCGCAACGCGGCATAGATCCAGTGCGCCGCCTGCGCCGGATTGTAGGGCAGGCCGCTGCCGCTGTCATAGGCCATCGCCGCATTGAACATTCCGAACGTATCACCCTGGTGCGCGGCAAGCAGGTGCAGGCGCGTCGCCGCCACCTGATTTTGCGCCACGCCCTGACCGAAATTGAGCAGCCAGCCATAATTGGTAAGCGCGGCGAGATAGCCGCGCTCGACGAGGCTGCGATAGAGGCTGGCCGCTTCGTCATATTGCTTGCTCTGGTGCAACGAACGCGCGAGCTGGAACTCGAAACGCGGGGTATTGGGATACTTGGCGAGCGCCGCGCGGCAGGCGCGCACACCCGCCGTGCCATCGAGGTCGCCGAACGTCGTGCCGGGCGCGATGCGCTCGGGATCGGTCGCGCTGGCGGCGATCGAATCGCAGGGATGCGCCGGCGGCCGGCCGGTCAGTACCGGGCGAGTATTGTTTTCAGGCGGCAGCACCAGGGAAAGATCATGGTCGCGCGCGGGGGGCTGAGGCTTGGGGTCCGGTTGTGGCTGCGGTAGCGGTTGCAGGGAGGGTGGTTGGCGCTCCCGCGCCACGACCGTGTGGAAGAAAAATTCGTCAATGAGCGAGGAATTGTCCCAAGGAACCTGGCTCTGGTTGGTGCGCTCGAACACGTCGCGGCGAACGCGCTTGAGCATGCCGAGCACATCGATGTTCGGCGTCGAAATATGATCGAGCAGCGCCCGCGCGAACGGGCTGTTTTTGCCGTCGCCGTCGAGCGCCACATTGCCCGGCTGCGTCGAAAATGAAATCAGAGTTCCGACGCCCGCATGGAGCGACGCAAGACCCTGCCCGACCGCCTTGGAACGGGCGCCCAACGCGCCGGCAAGTTTCTCGCCCAGAGGATTGTCGCGGCAGGCGTCGAGAAAGACGATATTCGTGATGCGATGATGCGCGAGCCGGTGCAGGACGATATCAACGGCCACGAGGGCGAATGGCAGGTCGGCTTCGTCGGCGACCTGCGCGTCGACAGGCACCATGTAGTTGCGCCCATCAACCTGCAATCCGTGTCCCGCGTAGAAAAATACCGCTGCGTTTGCGCCGGTCAAGGAATTTGCGAAGTCGCGGATACGCTGCTCGAACGCGGCCTTGTCCACATTGAGCGCCAGTGTGACGTCGAAGTCGAGGCCGCGCAGCGCCCGCGCCATGGCCTGCGCGTCGTTCGCTGGATTATCGAGCGGCGAGGCGAACTTGTATTCGGCGTTGCCGATCACCAGCGCGACGCGTCGTTGCGTGGGCGCAGCCAGGCTCGCGCCACCGAGGAGCGCAAGCATCAAGAGCGACCATATTGGCAATCGCGGCATTGCGGATGTCCTCCCGCGGAACTTCGCCGCGCGCCTGCGCGAAATCCTATCCGACTGGCATACCGTTGACCAGTTCATCGCAACGCCGTGTCGGCCACGGAATGTGCCGCAGGCGCGCGGCCGTGCAGGCGCCATTGGACAAGTGGAACGACGCTGGAGGGGATATTCAAGGCGGCGCGGAAGTGCTTTAAGTCCGAGACCGCGCGGCGACGGCAACGCGCGGCCGGGATTGAGTGGTCCAAACCAGCCGCCTTGACGGAGGACGACGATGTTGACGCGCCGTATTTTTGCGTCCGGCCTGGCGGCCGCCACGTTCCTGCGCCCGGCGCTGGCACAAGGCTGGGCGCCTTCGCGCGCCATCCGCTTGATCGTCGCCTACCCGGCCGGCGGCCCGACCGACGCCATCGCGCGTATTGTCGCCGCGGACATGGCGAGCGCGTTGGGGCAGAACGTCGTCGTCGAAAACGTGTCCGGCGCCTCGGGCTCGATCGGCACGCGCGCGGTCGCGAAAGCCGACCCCGACGGCCACACCATTACGTTTGGCAACAACCAGACGCATGGCAACAACATGTTCATGCTCAAGTCACCGGGATACGACGCGGTGAAGGATTTCGCGCCGCTCGCCGGCGCCGGTGCCTTCGAACATGTATTCGTCGTGCGTAACGAGCTGCCGGCGCGGTCGATCCAGGACGTCATTCGGCTGGCCAAGGAAAAGCCCGGCACGCTTAATTACGGCTCGACCGGCATCGGTTCGGGATCGCACCTCTCCACGGAATTGTTCATGACGCGCACCGGCATCACGATGACGCATATTCCCTATCGCGGCGCCGCGCCCCTGGTTGCCGACCTGATCGGCGGCCGTATCGATATTTCAAACAGCACGCTGCCGAGCGTGATCGCGCAGATCCAAGGTGGCGCGATGCGCGCAGTCGCCATTGGCAGCGCCAAGCGCAATCCACGCCTGCCGGAGGTACCGACCCTGACCGAGCAGGGCGTCGACGGCGCCGATGCGTCCTCGTGGACGGCGTTCTTTGCGCCGGCGGCAACGTCCGCGCCCATTCTCGAGCGGCTCTCGCGGGAAATTGCCGCCAGCCTGCGCAAGGCGAACGTGGCGCAGCAGATCGAGCGCCTCGGATTCACCATCGAGCTGCGCGAGCCGGCCGCGTTCCGGCCCTACCAGGCGCAGGAGATCGCGACCTGGGTGAAGATTGCCAGCGACGCCGGGATCAAGCCGCAGGAATAACCCTTGCTGCTGTTGCCAGCGGCGACCGCGGTATCAAGCGGCGGCGTCGGCTTGCGGCGCGCGGGCGCCCGCAGCCCCCTGCTCAGTCTCGCGCTCCAGCGCGTAGCGCACCAGCGCGGCAAAACGGTAGACGCCGTGCACGAAATTTCCGTAGGGCAGCGTCATGAACAGCCCGAACACGACGCCGAGATGGAGCGCGAGCAGCATTCCCATCGCCGCCGTTTCGCGCAGGGCGAGGAGTGCGAGGCCCGTCAGACTGGTCGCGAACAGCATCGCCAGGAACGCGATGTCCATGCCCAGGCGTGCGCGATGCTCAATGGCGCGATCGCGCCGCCACTTCGCCGCCAATAGCCCAAACGGGCCGATCAGAAGCCCTACCCCCCCGATGGTTCCAAGAATAACGGGCAGGTCATACCAGGCGTAGGGCGCCACGCGGCCGAGAAGGTAATGGTAGGCGGTCGCAAACGAGGTCGCGGCAAGGCAGAGGAGAAAGCCGTAGAATGTGAAATGGTGATAGAGCCGCCGCCGATCGTTGGGGCGCTCGTCTTCATTGAAACAGCCAACACCGCCACCGTCGAGGTTGCGCAGCCGCCCGGCATCCGTCATTGCCCGCGAAAGGGAGCGCCAGGTCGGCTTGGCGCCGCGTCGATCGATGTCGCACCAGAACATGCGCACGCCCATGCCGATCGCCACAATCGCATAGACGAAGGCCGCGCCGAAAATCGCCGCCATCGCGCCGTGTGGCATCAACCGGTAGAATGCGCCAGCGCCGCTTTGCACGGCGAAAAGCGCGGCGGGGTCGTTGCCGGCGACAAATCCGATTACAAACGCAGCAACACTGAGCGCCGCGACGCTGGCGACGGCGAGCCCGTTGCGCGCGAACAGTCCGGACAGGGCGCGCGGCCACGCATAGGTCGCATAGGACTGCGCGCGCAGCGCGGCAAAATTGCGCGGCACGTTGACGTCGAACGCATGTGGCGGCGCGAACTGGCAATCATAGTAACAGGCACCGCAGCCGTGACATAGGTTGGCGAGGTAGTTGAGATCGCCGGCGGAAAACGCGCGACGCATCTCCATGGCCGGGAACACCGCGCACAATCCCTCGCAGTAGCGGCAGGAATTGCAGATAGTCATCAACCGTTCGGCCTCGGCGAGTGCGCCGGAATTCACCTCAGCCCCGTGATCTCGCAAACCGTGGCCACTCATCCGACCCACGCACGGATCGCGCGGCGAAAACGTCTCCGTGGCACCCGACATCGTCCTAGTTTCGCGCACCTTTGGCTGCCTCCTGCCCCGCGATTCGCCCGAACACGCCGCCGATGGTCATGCCGACGCCAGCGGCATAGCCGCGCCCGAGCACGTTGCCGGCCATGATCTCGCCCGCGGCAAACATATTGGCCGCCGGCCGCCCATCCGCCATGAGCATGCGCGCCTGGGCGTCCACGCGCGTGCCGAGATAGGTGAAGGTGATGCCGGGACGCACCGGATAGGCATAGAACGGCGCGGTCTCGATGCGGCGCGCCCAATGCGTCTTGGGCGGGATGAGGCCTTCGGTACGGCAGTCGTCGAGCACGCTGTGGTCGAATGTCCCCGGACGTACCGCCGCATTGAAGTCGCGCACGGTTTTTTCGAGCGCGGTCGGATCAAGGTCGCAACGGCCGGCCAGTTCGCCGATGCTGCCGGCCAACAGTGGCGCAAACAGCGAGGGCATGAACAGCTCGAGCGAAGACGCATCGAAAATGATGTAGGCGATCTGCTGCGGCTGGCCGGCCACCAAGCGTCCCCAAATCGCGTAGCGCTTGGGCCACACGTCCTCGCCCTCGTCATGGAATCGCCGCGCATCGCGGTTGACCACGATGCCGAATACGACGCAATCAAGCCGTGTAATGATGCCGCCGTCATATTTCGGCGCCCGCGCGTCAATGGCCACGGCATGGCATTGGGTTGGGTCGCCGACCTGGCCGACGCCGCAATCGAGCAGGATCTTGAGCACGGTGCCACGATTGTAGGGAGTGCCACGAATGAGGAAATTGTCGGCCGCCTCTCCCCAACAGGCCTTGAGCCATTCGAAATTGGCCTCGAACCCGCCGCTGGCCGCGATCAGCGTCGCCGCGCGCACGACGCATGGACGCTGGTCGATTTTCACGCTGGCCGACTTGAAGACACCGGCATCGACGTCGAGATCGATGACGTCCGCGTCATAGACGATTTCGACCCCAAGCGCCTCGGCGGTTCGATAGAGCGCGTTGAGCATTGCGCGCCCGCCGCCCAAAAAGAACGAATTCGTCCGCCCAAGACCAAGCGTGCCGCCAAGCGGCGGCTGAAAGCGCACACCGTGGGCGATGAGCCATCGCCGCAGGTCGCTGGATTCATCGATCATACGCCGCGCAAGCGGCTCGTTGGTTTCGCCGCCTGTCACGCGCCTTATATCGTCCCAGAATTCATCCCGCGGATAAGGACCACTTAGCGTATCGCTCGCGCCATCATGCGCGCAGCGCACGTTGCGCGTATGACGTGTATTGCCGCCACGATAGAATTTCGGCGCCGCGTCAACGACGAGCACCGATGCTCCGGCGCGGCGCGCGCTGATGGCGGCGCATAGCCCAGCGTTACCCCCGCCGACGACCAGAACGTCGAATTTCCTCGCCAGGTCCGCCATGGCGCATTTCCCACCCGAGGTCAGGCCAACGCTGAAGCTCGCCTTCCGTCCGACTTTGCGACAAATCATTCAAGTTAGTCCCGCCGCCGCGCGCAAGGGCCACGCGACCTCGCCATGCCGCAAGATTTGCCCACATGGGAGCCCGCCCAGCACGCAAACACCGCCATATGAAATTTCATTGTTGCGTGGCCGCACAAGCATTGCATGAAATCTGCAACGGATCCGGCAAAATGCCGCCCGCGCCTTGGCCAAAGCCTCCGCTCGGGCTATGACCTATCAGGCGAGACCGCCCGCTCGCAAATCGGGTGGCAAGAGACCAAGAAATTTCGAACCGTGTGGAGGAAGCTTGAATGAAAAAGCTCGTGTTCTGCCTGGCCGTCGCGGTCCTCTTTGGCGCGGCGCCGGCCACGGCCCAGAAGATCGAAACCATCCGGCTCACCATCGGTTCGAGCCACCCCCCGGTCATCCCCTGGGTGATGGCGATGAAGAATACGGTCGTCGCCAAGACCAACAAGGCGCTCGAGGCCAAGAATTCGAAATACCGCATCGAATGGAATGAGGCCTATGGCGGCGTGCTCTACAATTTCGAGAACACGCTGGAAGCCATCGAGCAGGGAATCACCGATTTCGGCTGGGTCGGCACGCTGTGGGAACCGGCGAAGATGCCATTGCAGAACATCATGTTCGCAACGCCGTTCACTAATAATGACCCCGACGTCGCAGTGAAGGTGATGCAGGGCATGATGGACAAGAACGCGTCATTCAAGAAGGAATGGGAAACGCAGAACGCGGTCTATTTCGCCGCGACGACGTCGGATTCCTATCAGCTATTCACGAAATTCCCGGTCAAATCCCTGGAGGACCTCAAGGGGCGCCGGATCGGCCTGGTGAAGGAATTCCAGGAGCAAGGGCAACCCGATCCGGAAGTCTCCGCCACCTTCACCGCAAACCTGAAAACGCTTCAGGACCTGGGCGCGCAAGTCGTCGATGTGTCTTTGCCTTCGCTTAGCTATGCGATCGCCGTG
>JACQAE010000051.1 GCA_016195095.1 Pseudomonadota bacterium | reverse complement strand
CGGCGGCGGCAAGATGCACGCGGATCTGGTGCGTGCGTCCCGTTTCGAGCCGACAATCGATGAGGCTGGCGACCGGCTTGCCATTGCTGCCGACATAGTGCTCGACGATGCTCCAATGCGTAATCGCCTCGCGGCCATCGGCACGAATGGCGACCCTGTCGCGCGCGTGCGGATGGCGCCCCAGCGGTCGGTCGATTGTGCCTCTTGGCCGATCGGGACGGCCCCAGGCGAAGGCACGATAGCCGCGTGCAAGCGGGCCGCTGCGGCCGTGATCGGCGAACTGCCGGGCGAGTAGGCGATGCGCGCGATCGGTTTTAGCGATTACCATCAGCCCCGTCGTGTCCTTGTCGAGGCGATGCACGATTCCCGGACGCCGCACGCCGCCGATGCCCGACAGCGTGTCGCCGCAATGGGCGACCAGCGCGTTGACCAACGTTCCGCGCAGGTGCCCGGCGGCAGGATGCACAACAAGCCCCTTGGGCTTGTCGATGACGATCAGCTCGGCGTCCTCGAACAGGATCGTCAGCGCGATGCGCTCCGGCTGCGGCTGTGCCGGCACTGGTGCCGGCATGACAATGGCGACTTCGTCGCGGGCATTGACGTGGTATGCGGGATCGCGGATCGTGCGGCCGTCGATCGACACGTTTCCCGCCAGGATCAACGTCTTGAGTCGGGATCGCGACGTGTCGGCAAGGCCGGCTGCCAGCGCACGGTCAAGCCGCTGACCGGCATCTGCATCGGCAATTGTCAGTTTTTCGATCCGGGCTTCTGACGTCATGAACAATCCGCCGGCGGACGACGAACGGCCTCTCGATCCGGCGCAAGCCAAGATCGTCGCCAAGGTGCGCTGGCTGATGGCGCTGTCGGGTCTAGCCACCGTGCTCGGCATTGCCGTTGTCGTCGGCGTTATCGGCTACCGCGTTTTTCGCAGCGATGGAAGCATTACCGACGTCACCGCGCTTATTCCAAAAGGCGCACGCATCGTGGCGACGAGCGTCACCGACGCGCGGATCGCGGTCACGCTGGAGACGGCCGGAACGGTTGAAATTCGCACCTTTGATACCAAAACGTTGCGGCCCGTCGGACGGCTGAAATTCGCCAACGATCCCTGATGTCGTCACGGCAACGAGCCACGGACTTTTTGCACCAGAGCGGTGTTGATGGCGACGGAGGCGCTCCACCAAGCTGTGACGCATGCCGATCGGTTGGGAGCGGTCGACCACCAGGCGGCAGCTTGCGCCTAATCTGCTTGCAGCTTCTTGGTTCGCGCGACCGGAGGCGCGGATGGCTGTTTCAAAGGTTTCAAGAAACCGCCCATGCTGGGCGAGAAATTTCGAGCGTACAACGCAGATAAAGCGGTGGCGCCGATTATTGCATATGCGAGGCATTTGCATTTATAATGGCTACCTCAGGCATTTTTGGTGCCAGTCAAAACGATATGTGTGGTGCAAATATTGGGCACGCTTTAGTTCAACGCGGCAAACTTTACGCGATGCGAGGACACGAAAAAGTCGGGGGAGTTTATGTTTGCTGGAAATTCCTGGTGGCGCGTCGGCGCGTTGGTAGTCGGTGCGTTGATATTGCCTGTGGGCGGAGGCGCGCGCGGCGCAGGTATCGATAGTGAGCACCTTTTCGGCTTCACCGAAGGTTCCGATATCGGCGAAAAGGGTGAAAAGGAACTCGAGCTTGAGGCTTTTGGTCGCTTCGGCAAGCGGCGCGGGACTTACGCGGCCGTTTCAACCACGGCGCAGGGCAAATTCACGATCTTCGATGATTTCCGCATCGCGCCGGGAGCGACCGTTGCATATCACGCGATCAGCGGCGTGCCCGGCCTCGACAATCACCATCGGGCCGCATTCGAGGGCATAAGTTTCGAAACCAAGTACCGCCTGCTCAATCGTGCGAAAGCGCCATTCGGTCTGACGGTGACCGTCTTCCCGGCGTGGGCGCGTATCGACCCCACAAGCGGCGGACCGGTCGATACCTATAGCGTCGCAACAGCGATTTCCGCCGACCGCGAAATCGTTCACGGCAGATTATTCGCCGCCGTCAACCTGACTTACGATCCCGTCGCGTCGCGCTCGCGCATCACCGATGTTTGGTCGCGAGCGTCGATGTTCGGGGTCTCCGGCGCCGTCGCGACGCATGTTGCCGGCGGCGTTTTTGTTGGCGGTGAAGTCCGCTACGCGCGCGCCTATGAAGGTTTGGTGCTTAACAGGTCGGCTGGAGACGCGCTTTTTGTCGGGCCAACCTTTTACGTGCCATTGTCCGGCGACGCCTGGGTGGCGGGCGTATGGAACATTCAAGTCGCCGGACACGCAATGGGATTTCCTGGGGCGCTTGATTTAGTCAACTTCCAGCGTCACGAAATCGCCGTGCGTTTCGGCAAGCCGTTCTGACGCTGCGCTCGGCGCAAGCCCTCAGCCACCCTATCGTTGCCGCACCTGCTCGCGCAGGTCGCTCCGATTCATCCCCAGCCCAGCGTCCAGAATGTAAATCCGGTCTGGACGCGCCGTGGCATATGTTATACCACTGTTTTCCACGCGCCGGTCATGGAGCAGGGCCTGTTTTGGCCTATGCTATGGAGGCTAAACATCTGGCTGCGCAGGTTAAATAGATGGCCGCGCAGATTTAACGCCAGGGTGTCGCCAAACAGGGAGGCAGTCGATATGGAGCGTAAAATCGTTGCTTGGGGATTGGGTTTGGGGATCGGCGCTGCAATCGCGCTGGCACCAATTGCGGCAAGCGCTGCGTGGGAGCCAACCCGTCCGGTTGAATTCATTATTCCTGCCGGGACCGGCGGTGGCGCCGACCAAATGGCGCGCACGATCCAGGGCATCGTCACCAAGCACAAATTGATGACTCAGTCGATGGTCGTCGTCAACAAGTCCGGCGGCGCCGGCGGCGAAGGATTTCTTGACGTCAAGAATTCCAAGGGCAACCCGCACAAGATAATCATCACGCTGTCGAACCTGTTCACGACGCCGATGGCGACCGGCATTCCGTTCAACTGGAAAGACCTGACGCCGGTGGCGATGCTGGCGCTCGACGAATTCATTCTCTGGGTCAACGCCGAAAAACCCTACAAGACGACCAAGGAATATATCGAGGCCGCCAAGGCGGCGAACGGCACGTTCAAGATGGGCGGCACTGGCTCCAAGCAGGAAGATCAGATCATCACCGAGGCGATCCAGAAATCCACCGGCGCCAAGTTCATCTATATCCCGCAGCGTGGCGGCGGTGCCGTTGCCGTTCAGCTTGTCGGCAACCACGTCGACTCGACCGTCAACAACCCGATCGAGGCGGTCGCGCATTGGCGCGCAGGTAAGGTGCGTCCGCTGTGCATCTTCGATGAGCAGCCGGTGCATTACGATGAGAAGATGGTCGATGGCATGGCTTGGAAGGACGTGCCGACCTGCAAGTCGCAGGGGCTCGATGTCGAGTATCTCATGCTGCGCGGCATCTTCATGCCCGGCGGTGTCGACAAGGAAGCGGTCGCCTTCTACGTCGAATTGTTCAAGAAGGTACGTGCGACGCCGGAGTGGACGGACCTCATGAAGAACGGCGCCTTCAACACAACCTTCATGGCCGGCGACGACTATGCCAAGTGGGTTGCGAGAGAAGAAAAGCGTCACGAAGAGCTGATGAAGGCCGCCGGCTTCATGGCCGCGAAATAACACGCCGCCAGCGCGCCCGCCCGCAATATTCCGCGCCGGCGGGCGCGAACGACATGCGTCCGGAGATCTTGGGCATGGCCGAAAATACACAATCCGCCGATGCCGGCGGCCCTTCGCAGCGCGCGGTAGAGGCCGGCGTTGCGCTGGGAATGGTGGGCTTTGCGCTGGTCGTGATCGTTGGCAGCCTGCAGGTTGGGATCGGTTGGGGCGACGAGGGACCGAAGGCGGGATTTTTTCCATTCTATGTCGGTCTCATAATTTTCGCCGCCAGCGTCATCAATCTATTGCAGGCGCGCGCGCGTATCGCCGGCGAGCGATTGTTCGCCGAGTGGAGCGCGTTGCGCCAGGTTCTGTCCGTGGTCATCCCCACGGCGATCTATGTCGCGGTGTTGCCATGGGTCGGGATTTACTTCGCCTCGGCTGTGCTGATCGGCTTCTTCATGCGCTGGCTCGGCCGCTATGGCTGGGCGCTGATCGCCGCGGTATCGGTCGGTGTGCCGTTGGCGTTCTTCCTGGTGTTCGAACGCTGGTTTCTCGTGCCGCTGCCGAAGGGGCCGATCGAGAATCTGCTGGGGCTGTGAGACAGGTGGTCACTTAGGCCGGCGCGCAATTCGGGGAAACGCGACCATGGAAGAACTCACCAACCTGTTTCACGGCTTTGCCGTCGTGCTGCAGCCGTTCAACATCATGGTGATGTTCATCGGCATCATTCTCGGCGTGCTGATTGGAGTGCTGCCGGGGCTGGGCGGCGCCAATGGCGTGGCCATCCTGTTGCCGCTCACCTTCACCATGTCGCCGACATCGGCGATCATCATGCTCTCCTGCATCTATTGGGGCGCGCTGTTTGGCGGCGCTATCACCTCGGTCCTGTTCAACATTCCCGGCGAACCATGGTCGGTGGCGACGACCTTCGACGGCCATCCGATGGCGCAAAAGGGCCAAGCCGGAGAGGCGCTGACCGCCGCGTTCACCTCGTCCTTCATCGGCGCGCTGTTTGCGGTGATCATGATCACACTGGTGGCGCCGCTGGTGGCGAATTTCGCGCTCAAGTTCGGTCCGGCGGAACAGTTCTCCGTCTATTTTCTCGCCTTTTGCAGCTTTGTCGGAATGAGCAAGGAGCCGCCGACCAAGACGGTCGCCTCGATGATGATCGGCTTCGCGCTCGCAGCGGTCGGGCTCGACCAGGTCACCGGGCAATTGCGGCTGACCTTCGGATTCGAATCCATGCTCAACGGGTTTGATTTCCTCATCGCCGTGATCGGCCTGTTCGGCATTGGCGAAATCCTGCTCACGATCGAAGAGGGGCTGAGCTTCAAGGGCGGCAAGGCAGGCATCAATCCGCGCGTCGTGTTCCAGACCTGGGCGCGGTTACCGCGCTATTGGGCGACGTCATTGCGGTCGTGCCTGATCGGCTGCTGGATGGGCATATCGCCGGCGGGCGCGACGCCGGCCTCATTCATGAGCTACGGCATCGCGAAGCGCGCCTCGAAGAACGGCGACAAATTCGGCAGCGGCGAGATCGAAGGCGTCATTGCGCCGGAAACGGCGGCACACGCGGCGGGCACGGCGGCGCTTCTGCCGATGCTCGCGCTCGGCGTGCCAGGCTCGCCCACGGCTGCCGTGCTGCTTGGCGGCTTGCTCATCTGGGGACTGCAACCGGGCCCGCTCTTGTTCGTCGAGCAGAAGGAGTTCGTCTGGGGCCTGATCGCCAGCATGTATCTCGGCAACATCGCCGGACTGATCGTTGTGCTGACCTGCGTTCCGGTCTTCGCGGCGATTCTGCGCATTCCGTTCAGCATCATTGCGCCGCTCATCCTGGTGATCTGCGCCATCGGCGCCTACACCGTGCACAACAGCGTCTTCGATGTCGTGCTGATGCTCGTCTTCGGCGTGCTCGGCTATGTGCTCAAAAAATGCAATTATCCGCTGGCCCCGCTCGTGCTCGCCATCGTGCTCGGTGACAAGGCGGAAGAGACATTCCGCCAGTCGCTGCTCGCATCGCAGGGCAGCCTGACCATCTTCTGGGCGAACGGCCTTGTGGGCACCATCATGGCGCTGGGTCTGATCGCCTTGTTCTGGGGAGCAATCCAGGTCGGCTGGACGCGCCTGCGGCTGGCCGCATCGCCGGCGTCCTCGGGACGCGCTTAGGCAGGAGCGGCGCCCGGTTTCGTCCCCCCCCCCCCCGCCATATCGCAAACCACTTGTAAATAATATGGAATTATGTATACCACAATCACGTTGAACCGCACCGCGTGGGAGCAGAGTTGATGAATTCCGTTCCTCCGGCCTCCGGCCCTTCCAGTTCCTCCAGCCTTGGGCGTGTGGCCCTGGCGCCGATTGGGGATACCTCGACTTTCGCCGATCGCGCCTATACCGCGCTGCGCGACGTGATCTATGACCAGCCTGACGACGTGCGCCTCGACGAGCGCCAACTGGCGCAGGATCTCGGAATCTCGCGAACGCCCGTACGCGAAGCCATGGCGCAGCTGGAGCGCGAGGGCTTTGTGCGCTCGGTGCCGCGGCGCGGCATCTACGTGGTGCGCAAGACGCGCCAAGAGGTCATCGAGCTGATAACCGCCTGGGCGGCCTTGGAAAGCATGGCGGCGCGGTTGATCACGCAGCACGCCGAGGACAAGGAGATCGCCACGCTTCGGCGCATGTTCACGCGCTTTGAAAACGGCGAGCTGCATGCACGGCTCGACGAATATTCCGAGGTGAATATCGAATTTCACCAGTCCATCATCCGCATGAGCAAGAATGGCGTGTTGATCGACCTGGCGGAGAATCTGTTCGCCCACATGCGCATGATCCGGCGCAAGACCATCGGCGAGGAGGATCGCGCCGACCGCTCGATCCGCGATCATCTCAACATCATCCAGGCCATCGAATCGCGTGACACCGCGCGCGCGGAAAACTTGGTGCGCAGCCACGCGCTTGGTCTCGCCGAGCACGTCGCGCGCCACGCCGACTATCTCGATTGAACGCAGCGGATAAATCCAGGAGGGACTCGTCCCATGGCGCAAGCGACCGCAGCCGCGAAGCCGGCCACGACGACCGCCGACGACACGCTCAAGCAGAAGAGCAGGGACGCCAATGTCATTTCGGGCGGCCATCTCGTCGCCAAAGCGCTCAAGGCGGAGGGCGTCGATACGATCTTCACCCTGTGCGGCGGCCACATCATCGATATCTATGACGGCTGCCTCGACGAAGGCATCCGCATCGTCGACGTGCGCCACGAGCAGACCGCCGCGCACGCCGCCGACGGCTACGCGCGCCAGACCGGCAAGCTCGGTTGCGTGGTGACGACGGCTGGTCCCGGCTGCACCAATGCGGTGACCGGCATCGCCACCGCGTTCCGCTCGGAAAGCCCGGTGTTGCATATTGGCGGGCAAAGTGCGCTCAACCAATGGCGCATGGGCGGTCTACAGGACCTGCCGCATGTCGACATCATGCGCCCGATCACCAAATTCGCGTCCACGGTCATGTCCACCGAGCGCGTCGCCGACATGGTGTCGATGGCGGCGCGCGAGTGTTTCGCGGGCGCCTATGGACCGAGCTATCTCGAGATTCCGCGCGACGTGCTCGACCGCGAGGTCGATCTTTCGCGCGCTGTCCTACCCAAGCCCGGCCATTATCGCGCGTCCGTGCAATCGATCGGCGATCCCAACGACATCGAGAAGCTGGCGGACATTTTGCTCAATTCCGAGCGCCCGGCGATCCTGTTCGGCCAGCAGGTCTGGGCCGCGCGTGGCCACGACGAGGCGGTCGCGCTTTTGCGTGGGCTCGATATTCCCGGCTATTTCAACGGCGGCAGCCGCGGCACGCTGCCGCCCGGCGACCCGCACCATTTCGACCGCACCCGCTCGCTCGCCTTCGGTAAGGCCGACGTCATCGTCATCATCGGCACGCCGTTCGACTTCCGCATGGGTTATGGCAAGCGCATCAGCGTGCCGACGCTTGTCCAGGTCGACATGGACTACCGCACCGTCGGCAAGAACCGCGACGTCGCGCTCGGTATTGTCGGCCATCCGGGCGCGGTGTGCGCGGCGCTGCTCAAGGCCGCGAGCAGGCGGCTCAAGAATGACCGCCGTCAAGCGCGTCGGCAATGGATGAAGGAATTGCAGGCCGCCGAGGACGCGGCGCTCGAAAAGCTGATGCCGGTATTCACGTCGGATCAATCGCCGATCCATCCCTACCGCGTCGCCTATGAGATCAATGAGTTTCTCACCGAGGATACGATCTATATCGGCGATGGCGGCGACGTGGTCACCATCTCCGCACAGGCGGTGCGCCCGCGCGGCCCCGGCAACTGGATGGACCCCGGCGCGCTCGGCTCGCTCGGCGTTGGTACCGGCTTCGCGATGGCGGCGCGGCTCGCGCATCCCAAGAAGGAAGTGCTTTGCTACTACGGCGACGGCTCCTTTGGCATGACCGCCTTCGACATGGAAACCGCCGATCGTTTCGGTGCGCCCTATATCGCGGTTATTGGCAACAATTCGGCCATGAACCAGATCCGTTACGGTCAGATCGCAAAATACGGCGCGCAGCGCGGCAATATCGGCAACAAGCTCGGCGACATGGAGTTCTCGCATTTCGCGCGGCAATGGGGCGGCTGGGGAATCGAGGTGCGCGAGGCCGCGAAAATCGCGCCGGCGCTGCGCCAGGCGCGCGAGCAGGTGGCCAAATCCGGCAAGTCGGCGGTGGTCAATGTCTGGGTGGACCCCAACGAGTACG
Organism: Pseudomonadota bacterium; assembly: GCA_016195095.1. Classification (GTDB taxonomy): domain Bacteria; phylum Pseudomonadota; class Alphaproteobacteria; order Rhizobiales; family Xanthobacteraceae; genus JACQAE01. The sequence continues at coordinate 31,777 of JACQAE010000051.1, read as the reverse complement.
CGCCAGGGACGAAAAACCAGACGATGTACAAATAGTGCTGTCGTGAGAGCGGCTAGGCGGGCGCTGCGCTAGCGGTGCGTGACGCACCATCCGCAGGATCGGGCAAGGGGAACGGCAATGACGAAAACGGGCAAGAAAAAGATAGGCAACAAAAAAGCGGTCGGGAGAAATATCGGTACAAGAAAAGCGGGGATGAAGAACGCGGCAGCAAAAAACATTGCAGCGAGGAAGGCCACTCAGAACGCTGCGAAGTCACGCAAGGTCGTGAAACCGTCGACCGGCACCAAGCCGGCGGCGAAGAACTCGACGGCGGCGAAAGCGGCGCGGCCGCGGGTTCCGCCACCGACCACGCGGCCGTTCGGCCAGGCCGGCAAGGCACTCGACGGCGTTCGTATTCTCGACTTCACGCACGTGCAATCGGGCCCGACCTGCACGCAGCTTCTGGCCTGGTTCGGCGCCGACGTGATCAAGGTCGAGCGCCCCGGCGTTGGCGACATCACGCGCGGGCAATTGCGCGACGTACCCAATGCCGACAGCCTGTATTTCACCATGCTCAACCACAACAAGCGCTCGATCACGATCGATTCCAAACATCCCAGGGGCAAGGAAATCCTCGATCGCCTGGTGCGGCACTGCGACGTGCTGGTGGAGAATTTCGCGCCCGGCGCGCTCGATCGCATGGGGCTGACCTGGAAGCATATCCATAAGCTCAATCCGCGCATGATCGTCGCGTCGGTGAAAGGTTTCGGTCCAGGTCCTTATGAGGACTGCAAGGTCTATGAGAATGTCGCGCAATGCGCCGGCGGATCGGCTTCGACCACTGGTTTTCGCGACGGTCCCCCACTCGTCACCGGCGCGCAGATCGGCGATTCCGGCACCGGGATTCATCTCGCGCTCGGCATCGTCTGCGCACTGTATCAGCGCAACCGCAGCGGACGCGGGCAGAAGGTGCTGGCGGCGATGCAAGACGGCGTCCTCAACCTGTGCCGCGTCAAGCTGCGCGACCAGCAGCGGCTCAAGCATGGTCCGCTTTCCGAATACAGCCAATATGGCGAAGGCGTCCCCTTCGGCGACGCGGTGCCGCGTGCCGGCAATGATTCCGGTGGCGGGCAGCCGGGTTGGATTCTCAAATGCAAGGGCTGGGAGAGCGATCCCGACGCCTACATCTATTTCATCACCCAGGCACCGGTGTGGGAATCGATCTGCGACCTGATCGGCAGGCCCGAGTGGAAGACCGATCCCGATTACGCCACGCCGCGTGCGCGCCTGCCGCGCCTGCGCCGCATCTTCGATACGATCGAGGAATGGACCAAGACCCGGACCAAGTTCGAGGTGATGGATATCTGCAATAGGGTAGATATTCCAGTCGGTCCGATCCTGTCGATGAAGGAGATCGCCGAGGAGCAATCGCTGCGCGCCACCGGCACCATTGTCGAGATCGATCATCCCACGCGCGGCAAGTACCTGAGCGTCGGCAATCCGATCAAGATGTCAGATTCAATAAGCGATGTCGTGCGCTCTCCGCTGCTTGGTGAGCATACGAGCGAGATTCTTGGCAAGGAGCTTGGCTATTCCGAAATGGAAATCGCCGAGATCCGAGCCTCCGGCGCCATTACCGCGCCGGAAAAGACCAAGGCTGCGGCCGCCTAGAATAAGAATCGATCACGTGCATGATTTTAGATCGATTCGATCCGAAATCGTCGTGATCTAGACAAGGATTGCCTGGCCGCCGGGTCCTGGACTTTCCAGGAGCGGCAAGCGATGCGGTCGCGGCGAGCGCGGCGGCGCGCGAGGCGGGGAGGAGGCAAGATGCGGATCGTTGTGCACGGCCAGCAGGCATTCGGCAAGGCGGTGCTCGAGGCGCTGATCAAGCGCGGCGACGACGTGGTTGCCGTCTATGCCGCGCCTGAGAAGGAAGGCGCGCGTGCCGACCCGCTCAAGGAGGCGGCGCTGGCCGCCAAGCTGCCGGTCTTTCAGCCCGCGTCCTATCGTCAGCCGCCGGTTTGGGAGGATTTTCGCGCCCTCAAGCCCGACCTGCAGGTCATGGCCTTCGTGACCCTGTTCGTGCCGTCGGAATTTCTCAATGTTCCGACGCGCGGCTCAATCCAGTACCACCCCTCGCTGCTGCCAAAATATCGCGGCCCAAGCGCCATCAATTGGCCGATCATCATGGGCGAGACGCAAACCGGCCTGTCGATCTTCTGGCCGGATGATGGGCTCGATACCGGCGACGTGCTGCTGCAAAAGACGACGCCGATCGGTCCCGACGATTCGCTCGGCTCGGTCTATTTCGACCGCCTGTTCCCCATGGGCGTCGCGGCCATGCTCGAGGCCGTCGATCTGGTCAAGGGGGGCAAGGCGCCGCGCATCAAACAGGATCATCACCAGGCGACCTATGAGGGCCGCTGCACCGCCGACAATGCGCGCATTGATTGGGGCAAGCCGTGGCGGCAGATCCACGACCTCATCCGTGGTTGCAATCCCGCGCCCGGCGCCGTTACCGCGTTCGCCGGCAAGCCATTGCAGATTTTCGAATCAAAACCACTTCCCGCGCGCGACCCCAAGGGCATCGGCGGCAAAGTGGGCGAAGTCGTCGCTGTTGACGGCGATGGATTTGTGGTGGCCTGTGCGGATGGCCGCATCAAGGTGCTGCGCGTGAAACCGGCGGACGGCGGCAAGATCGCGGCGGGAGAATTCGCGGCAGCAAGCGGCCTCACGGCCGGCAAGCGCCTCGGCTGAACCGACGAAATTTTTCATCGCTTGAACAACGGAACCGAATAATGCCCGCCTCGCAGCACCAGAACCCCAAATCCGACATTGACATCGCCCAGGCCGCGAACAAACAGCCGATCCTCGACATCGCGCGCGAGAAGCTTGGCATCGATGCGAAAAACCTCGATCCCTATGGCCACTATAAGGCCAAGATATCGATGGACTACATTCGCTCTTTAAAGGCAAAGCCCAACGGCAAGCTCATTCTCGTTACGGCAATTACGCCAACGCCGGCGGGCGAAGGCAAGACGACGACCACGGTCGGGCTCACCGACGCGCTCAATCACATCGGCAAGAAGGCAATGCTGTGCCTGCGCGAGCCCTCGCTCGGACCTTGTTTCGGCGTCAAGGGCGGCGCCGCCGGCGGCGGCTATGCGCAAGTCGTACCGATGGAGGATATCAACCTGCATTTCACAGGAGACTTCCACGCCATCGGTACCGCGCATAATCTGCTCTCGGCGCTCATCGACAACCATATCTATTGGGGCAACGCGCTCGGCATCGACAGCCGCCGCGTCGCCTGGCGGCGCGCGATCGACATGAACGACCGCTCGCTACGCGCCATCGTGTCCTCGCTTGGCGGCGTCGCCAATGGCTTCGCGCGCGAAGACGGCTTCGACATCACGGTCGCTTCGGAGGTCATGGCGATCTTCTGTCTTGCCAGCGATCTTGAGGATCTCAAGAAGCGGCTCTCCAATGTCATCGTCGGCTATACGCGCGAGCGCAAGCCGGTGCGCGCCGGCGATCTCAAGGCGCAGGGCCCAATGACGGCATTGCTCAAGGACGCGCTCTCGCCCAATCTCGTGCAGACGCTCGAAGGCACGCCCGCCTTCATCCATGGCGGGCCGTTCGCCAATATCGCGCATGGCTGCAACTCGGTGCTGGCGACCACGACGGCGCTCAAGCTCGCCGACTATGTGGTCACCGAAGCCGGTTTCGGCGCCGACCTCGGCGGCGAGAAGTTTCTCGACATCAAGTGCCGCAAGAGCGGCCTGACACCTGACTGCGCGGTGATCGTGGCGACCATTCGCGCGCTCAAGATGCATGGCGGCGTCAAGAAGGAAAATCTCAAAACGGAAAATCTCAAGGCGCTCGCCGCCGGCATGGCCAACCTCGAGCGCCACGTCGAGAACATCCAGAAATTCGGCATCGTGCCGGTGGTTTCCATCAACCGCTTTTCCGCCGATAGCGACGCCGAGATCGCGCTGGTGACGAGCGCCTGTGCCAAGTTGGGCGTCGAGGCGGTCATGGCCGATCATTGGGCGATGGGTGGCAAGGGCGCTGCCGACGTCGCGCGCGCGGTGGTCAAGGTCGTCGATTCCGGCAAGAGCCGACTTAAGCTCCTCTACCCCGACGAAATGCCCCTGTTTGAGAAGGTGCGCACCATCGCCAAGGAAATCTACCGCGCCAAGGACGTCGCGGCGGACAAGGCGGTGCGCGACCAGCTCGCCAATTTCGAGGCCATGGGATACGGCAAGCTTCCGGTTTGCATCGCCAAGACCCAGTATAGCTTCTCGACCAATCCCGACGCCAAGGGCGCGCCGGCCGATCACACGATTCCGCTGCGCGAGGTACGGCTCTCCGCCGGAGCCGAATTCGTGGTGGCGATCTGCGGTGACATCATGACCATGCCCGGCCTGCCGCGCGTGCCCGCGGCCGACGCCATCGACGTCGGCGCCGACGGCCGCATCGTTGGCCTGTTTTGAGCCGTGGTTTAATCGACATGAGCGAGACACCTGCCAGCGGCAGACGACGCCCGCCCAAGACGCCGAAGGGGCGGCAGGTCGAGCCACGCGCGCTCGACGACATCCGCCTTCTGCTCGGCGAGCGCGAGCGGCGGCGCGACCTGCTCATCGAGCACCTGCACCTGATCCAGGACCGCTACGGCTTTCTCTCCGGCGATCATCTGGCCGCATTGGCGCAGGAGATGAAGTTGGCGCAAACGGAAGTCTACGAGGTGGCGACGTTCTACGCGCATTTCGACGTGATCAAGGCCGGCGCGCCGCCGCCGCCGCTGACGGTGCGCGTGTGCGACAGCTTGTCCTGCGCCATGGCCGGCGCCGAACGCCTCCTGGCGGAGCTGCCGGGGCGGCTCGGCGCGGGCGTGCGCGTCGTGCGCGCGCCATGCATGGGCGCCTGCGACCGCGCGCCGGTCGTCGCGGTCGGGCATGCGCAGGTGATGGCGGCGACGCCGGGCAAGGTCGTGGCGGCATGCGCCGTGCACGCGCATCCGACGGCCGTGACGCCGGGCCGCGACTTTGCGACCTATCGCGCCGGCGGCGGCTATATCCATCTCGCCGATTGTCTCGCGGGCAAGCGCAAGCGCGAGGATATCATCGCCAAGGTCAGCGACGCCGGCCTGCGCGGCCTTGGCGGCGCTGGCTTTCCGACCGGGCGCAAATGGACGCTGGTGCGCGCGGAGCCTGGGCCGCGGCTTATGGCGGTCAATGCCGATGAAGGCGAGCCCGGCACTTTCAAGGATCGCCATTATCTCGAGCGCGACCCGCACCGCTTTCTCGAGGGCATGCTGATTGCCGCCTGGATCGTGGACGCGCACGACGTCTACATCTATTTGCGCGATGAATATCCCGAGATCCGCCTGATGCTCCTCGCCGAGATCGCCAGGCTCGAAACCGCCGGGCTGTCGGCGCAAACCAGGATCCACCTGCGTCGCGGCGCTGGCGCTTATATCTGCGGCGAGGAATCGGCGATGATTGAGTCGATCGAAGGCAAGCGCGGGCTGCCGCGCCATCGTCCGCCCTATGTGGCGCAGGTCGGCCTGTTCGGCCGTCCGACGCTGGTGCAGAACGTCGAGACGCTCTATTGGGTGCGCGACATCATCGAAAAGGGCGCGGGATGGTTCACCGCGCATGGCCGGCGCGAGCGCAAGGGCTTGCGCAGCTTCTCGGTCTCCGGGCGCGTACGCGAGCCTGGCGTCAAGTTGGCGCCCGCGGGCGTGACCGCCTATGAACTGATCCACGAGTTTTGCAATGGCATGGCCCAAGGGCACACGTTCAAAGCCTATCTTCCCGGCGGCGCCTCGGGTGGCATCCTGCCCGCTGCCATGGCGGACATTCCGCTCGATTTCGGTACGCTTGAGCCGCATGGCTGCTTTGTCGGCTCGCATGCCGTTGTGGTGCTATCGGACAAGGACGACATGAAGGCGGTGGCGCTCAATCTGATGCGCTTCTTCGAGGACGAAAGCTGCGGCCAGTGCACGCCCTGCCGGGTTGGGACGGAAAAGGCGGTCAAGCTTATGGCCAGCGGCCCCTGGGACGAGGTGCTGCTCAACGAGTTGTCCGACGCCATGCGCGACGCCTCCATTTGCGGCCTCGGGCAGGCGGCGCCAAATCCGCTGGCCAGCGTGCGCAAGCATTTTCGCGAGGATTTGGCGCGGCCGCTGTCGGGCTGGTGACGTCCGACCGTGGACAAACCACGCTAAGCTGGCGGGCTCCGAATCGGATGAAGCGATGAGCAGGACGGATGCGATGATCAAGAACGCCTTCACGCTCGACGGCCGGGAGGTGGACATTCGCGCCGGCGAGACGATCTTTCGCGCCGCGCGCCGTGTCGGCATCAAGCTGCCGCATCTGTGCTATCTGCCAAAGCCCGGCTATCGGCCGGACGGCAATTGTCGCGTATGCATGGTCGAGATCGAAGGCGAGCGCGTGCTCGCCGCCAGCTGCATTCGCACGCCGACGCCGGGCATGCAGGTGACGACGCAAAGCAATCGCGCCATGGCCGCGCGCAAGATGGTGCTTGAATTGCTCGCCGCCGACCAGCCGGCGCGCGCGACGGCGCATGACCCGCAGTCGGAATTCTGGAAAACGGCGGCGCGCCAGGACGTGGTCGCGAGCCGCTTCCCCGCCGATCTCCGCCCGGTATCGGATCGCAGCCACCCGGCGATGGCGGTCAATCTCGACGCCTGCATCCACTGCAATCTGTGCGTGCGCGCTTGCCGCGAAGTGCAGGTCAACGACGTCATCGGCATGGCCGGCCGCGGTCATGGCGCCAAGATCGTGTTCGATTTCGACGATCCGATGGGCGCGTCGACCTGCGTCGCCTGCGGGGAGTGCGTGCAGGCCTGCCCGACCGGCGCGCTGATGCCGTCCTCGCTGGTCGATGCCAACAACGTGCGTAGCGAATTCGCCGATCGCACGGTTGACAGCGTGTGCCCCTATTGCGGCGTCGGCTGTCTTCTGACCTATCACATCAAGGATGATAGGCTCATTTCCGTGTCCGGTCGCGACGGGCCCGCCAACGAGAACCGGCTCTGCGTCAAGGGCCGCTTCGGTTTCGACTATGTGCACAACCGCGATCGCCTCACGCAGCCGCTGATCCGCAAGGAGGGCGTTGCCAAGGTCGCGCATGACAAGGTTGACCCGCGCAATCCCTGGACGCATTTCCGCAAGGCGACCTGGGAAGAAGCGCTTGCATTCGCTGCCTCTGGGCTGAAGCAGGTGCGCGAGCAGCATGGCTCCAAGGCGCTGGCCGGGTTCGGCTCCGCCAAGGCGTCGAACGAGGAGGCCTATCTCTTCCAGAAGCTCGTGCGTACCGCGTTCGGCACCAACAATGTCGATCATTGCACCCGCCTGTGCCATGCCTCATCGGTTGCCGCGCTCATCGAGGGGATCGGTTCCGCCGCGGTCACCGCGACGTTCAATGAATGCGCCAATTCCGACGTCATCGTCGTAATCGGTGCCAACCCGACCGAGAACCATCCGGTCGCGGCGACCTTTTTCAAGCAGGCGGCCAAGCGCGGCGCCAAGCTGATCGTCATGGACCCGCGCGGCCAGGCGCTCAAGCGCCACGCCACCCATATGCTCCAGTTCCGCAACGGCGCGGACGTCGCCTTGCTCAACGCCATGCTCAATGTGATCGTGGGCGAAAAACTTTACGACCAGCAATACGTGCAGACCTATACGGAGGGATTCGCCGAGCTCGCCGCCCATGTCAAGGATTTCACGCCGGAGGAAATGGCGCCGATCTGCGGCATCTCAGCCGACACGCTGCGTGAGGTCGCGCGCACCTATGCGCGGGCCGAACGCGCTATCATTTTCTGGGGCATGGGCGTGTCGCAGCACACGCATGGCACCGACAACGCGCGCTGCCTGATCGCGCTCGCACTGCTCACGGGGCAGGTCGGCCGCCCCGGGACGGGCCTGCATCCGCTGCGCGGCCAGAACAACGTGCAGGGAGCGTCCGACGCCGGGCTCATTCCGATGTTTTTTCCCGACTATGCCTCGGTCGAGAACAAGGACATCCGCGCGAAATTCGAACATGCCTGGGGCACGCGGCTTGATCCCAAGCGCGGCCTTACCGTCGTCGAAATCATGAATGCGGTCCACGCCGGCACGATCAAGGGCATGTATATCCTGGGCGAAAATCCGGCGATGTCGGATCCTGACCTCAATCATGCGCGCGAAGCGCTCGCGCACCTTTCCCACCTTGTCGTGCAGGATATTTTCCTCACCGAAACCGCGGTCTATGCCGACGTGATCCTGCCTGCCTCCGCCTGGCCGGAAAAAGACGGTACCGTCACAAATACCAATCGGCAGGTGCAGCTTGGCCGCAAGGCGCTGCCGCTGCCCGGCGAGGCGAGGCCCGACTGGTGGATCACCCAGGATATCGCCAACCGCATGGGGGTGAATTGGACCTATACACATCCGCGCGAGATCTATGCCGAGATGGCCGCGTTGATGCCTTCGCTCGACAACATTTCCTGGGAGCGAATTGAGCGCGAGAGTTCCGTCACCTACCCTTCCGATGCGCCCGACAAGCCGGGCCGTGCGGTGGTATTCGGCGATGGCTTCCCGCGTCCGGGCCGGCTCGGCAAGCTCGTTGCCGCGAAACTCACGCCACCGGACGAGCGGCCCGACGCTGATTTCCCTATGATTCTCACTACCGGCCGCCAGCTCGAACATTGGCACACCGGCGCGATGACGCGCCGGGCGACGATGCTTGATGCGCTTGAGCCCGGCGCCGTTGCTTGCCTATCGCGCCGGGAAATCAGCCGGCTCGCCATTGCGCCGGGCGAGCGCGTGCGCGTATCTACCCGGCGCGGCGTCATCGAACTCGCCGTTCGTCAGGACGATTCGGTCCCCGACGGCGTCGTTTTCATTCCCTTTGCCTATGCCGAGGCGGCGGCCAATTTGCTCACCAATCCGGCGCTCGACCCGTTCGGCAAAATCCCGGAATTCAAGTTTTGCGCGGCGAAAGTTGAGCCCCTGGTTGTGGGGCGGCAGGCGGCGGAATGACCGGTCGCCATCGGTAGGCTTGACCCCGGCGCGGAATAGGCGTTTGAGCTTGCACCCGCACACGCTGCCGCTGACGCGGTCGCGGTGAACCGGAGCGGCGTTCCCCATGTCCGTGGCCCTTGCCGACGAGTCCTCCGTCCGCGCAGACGTCCTGCGTCACGACTGGACGAGGGCGGAAGTCCGTGCGCTGTTCGATCTCGCCTTTCCTGAACTCATGTTTCGCGCGCAGCTTGCGCATCGGCGCTATTTTGATCCCTGCGCGGTGCAGATATCGACGTTGCTTTCGATCAAGACCGGCGGCTGCCCCGAGGATTGCGCCTATTGTCCGCAGAGCGCCGCCTACGAGACCGGGGTCAAGGCGGACAAGCTGATGGCGCTCGACGCCGTCCTTGAAGCCGCGCGCGCAGCCAAGGATGCCGGCGCCAGCCGCTTCTGCATGGGCGCTGCTTGGCGCGCGCCGAAAGAGCGCGACATCGATCCAGTCTGCGCCATGATCGCCGAGGTCAAGGCGCTCGGGCTCGAAACCTGCGCCACGCTCGGCATGCTCACCGCTGGGCAGGCCGCGCGCCTGCGCGCCGCGGGCCTTGATTACTACAACCATAATCTCGATACCTCGCCGGAATATTACGGTTCCATCATCACCACGCGTACCTACGCGGAACGGCTCGATACGCTCGCGCATGTGCGCGCGGCGGGCGTCGCGGTGTGCTGCGGCGGCATCGTCGGCATGGGCGAAACGCGCGAGGACCGCGTCGGCATGATCGCGACGCTGGCCGGCCTGCCGGCGCACCCGGAATCGGTGCCGATCAACATGCTGGTGCGCGTCGCCGGCACGCCCTTGGCGCAGGAGGCGCCGCTCGATCCGCTCGAATTCGTGCGCACCGTCGCCGTGGCGCGCATCGCCATGCCGGCGTCGGTGGTGCGCCTGTCGGCGGGACGCGAGGACATGAGCGAGGAGACGCAGGCGCTCTGTTTCCTCGCCGGCGCCAATTCCGTGTTCTTCGGTGCGCGGCTTTTGACGACACCCAATCCGCAGCCCGACCATGATCGCCATTTGATGCGCCGCCTTGGGCTGCGGCCGATGCAGCAGTGATCGCGCGATGGCCTATCTTTTCGTCTTTCTCGGCGGCGGACTGGGCGCGACTTTACGCCATTTGGTCAACGTCGTCGGCGCCAGGGCGTTAGGCGCGTCGTTTCCCTATGCGACGCTGATGGTGAACGTGACCGGCTCGCTGGTCATGGGACTGATCGCCGGCTATTTCGCCTTCCGCGGCGAAGCCTCGCAGCACGTACGGCTGTTTCTCACCACCGGTGTGCTCGGCGGCTATACGACATTTTCCGCGTTTTCGCTCGACGCGGTGCTGCTCTACGAACGTGGCGCGGTCGCCGCGGCGGCGCTTTATGTCGCGGGATCCGTCATCCTCTCCCTCGCCGGTCTCCTCGCTGGGCTCGCCATCGTTCGCCACTTTTCGTGAGCGGCCGCATGGGCGGCTACAACATTCCCAGCAGCTGCGGCAGGAACAGCGAGATTTCCGGGACATAGGTCACGATCACGAGGAAGATGAGCATCGTCACCAGCCACGGCCAGGTGGCGATGGTGAGTTCGGTGATGCCCATCTTGGCGACGCCGGAGGCGACGTAGAGATTGAGGCCGACCGGGGGATGGCACAGTCCCACTTCCATGTTCACCGTCATGAGGATGCCGAGATGCACCGGGTGGATGCCGAGCTTGACGGCGATGGGAAACAGGATCGGCGCCGTGATGAGCACGATCGATGACGGCTCCATGACGTTGCCGGCCATGAGCAGGATGATATTGACGATGAGCAGGAATTCGATCCAGGTCAGGCCGGCGCCAGTGATCCACTCGGTCATTCGCTGCGGTATCTGCTCGTGCGTCATCAGGAACGAAAACAGCACCGCATTGGTGATGATGTAGAGGATCATCGCGCTCATATTGGCGGAGCCGAGCAGGACCTTGGGCACGTCCTTGAGGTCCATGTCGCGATAGACGAAGACGGCGATCACGAAGGCGTAGACCGCCGACATGGCGGCTGCCTCGGTCGGCGTGAACAAGCCGCTATAGATGCCGCCGAGCACGATGATGATGAGCGCCAGCCCCCAAAACGATTCGCGCAGCGCCGTCAGCCGCTCGCCCCAATCGGCGCGCGGCAGGCGCGGATAGCCATTCTTCCAGGCGCGGTAGAACGTGGTCATGAACAACATCGACGCCAGCATGAGCCCGGGAAGGACCCCGGCGATGAACAATTGGCCGACCGAGGCGGAGAGCACGCGCTTGCCCTCGGGATCGAGCGCGACCGAGCCGCCGGTCGCGACGGCGAAGATGACCATGACGATCGACGGCGGAATGAGGATGCCGAGCGCGCCGGAAGTGGCGACGACGCCGGCGCCGAAACGTTTGGGAAACCCTTGCTTGACCATCGCCGGAAGAATGATCGAGCCGACGGCGACGACCGTCGCCGGCGAAGACCCCGACACCGAGGCGAACAGCGCGCAGGCGACGACGCCGGCGAGCCCGAGGCCGCCATACCAATGGCCGACCATGGTCGTGGCGAAATGGATCATGCGCCGCGCCACGCCGCCATGAGTGAGGAAGTTGCCGGCCAGGATGAAGAACGGGATCGCCATGATCTCGAAGCTTTCGATCCCGGTGAACAGCTTCAGCGCCACGGCCTCGATCGGCACTTGTGTCATGAGGAACAGGAAGCTCAGCACCGTCAGGCCGAGCGCGATCGAGATCGGCATGCCGGTGAGCATCAGGGCGACGAGCAGGCCAAAGATCAAAAACGTGCTCATCGCGCCGCCTCCGGCGTGGAATCGATGTCGGTGACGGTAACCCCTTCAACGCGGCCCGGGTCGTGACGCGGCAGATCGCCGGTATGCCAGAAGGTCCACGCCACCTGCAGGAAGCGAAAGCACATGAGGTAGGAACCGAGCGGGACGCATGCGAACACGAACCAGCGCGGAATTTCCATGTCGGGCGAAACCTGCCCGGTCGGATAGAGCTCGATGACGAACTTGGCGCCCATGGTTCCGACGATGAAGGTGAATAGCGCGCCGCAGAACAGGCTGAACAGGACCACCTTGCGCCGACGTTCGGGGGACAAGAGGTTGACGAGCACGTCGACGCCGACATGAATGCCGGTGCGCACGCCATAGGCGGCGCCGAACTTGGCCATCCAAACGAACATGTAGATGCACAGTTCCTGCGCCCAGCTCAGGTCGATCCAGAACAGATAGGGATAGAGGAGTGGAACGCCCGCCCCGTAACGATGAACGACGGCGACGAAGATGATCAATGTCGCTGCCGCGATCAGCGTTGCGATCAGGATCTCCTCGAGCCGATCGAGGACCTTGAGCATGGCCCGCCATTTCCTCTCTGCGGCGTCGCGCCGTGACGCGTTCCGCGTGCGCCAGCCCCATGGGCGCCGGCGTTTCCCCGGAAGATCGGCGTTGAAAGCCTCCGCCGTTCGGCCGCCATGCCTCGTGGTGAGACCCAAACAGAAGGTCGTCATCTGTTCGGAAAAGTCGCGCCACGGATTGCATACATACGTGGGCTGACTTGCCCCGACATTTGGAATTCAAATGTCCGGGGTCAGACCACCAGCGGCCGACGCGTGCGTTCGGCAATCGCAATGCCGCGCACCGCGCCGCACCAACGTCCTCCCGGACGTATCGTGGCCCGAGCAGGTACGCCAGCGCAATAGCGGCGATGTCGCGCGCCCACAGGTGAAATTGGCGGGTTAGACCGTGCCGCCGAAATATGCGAAGCAGATTTCAGGCGGTACGCTGCATCAAACGACGAGAATCAATCTCGTTCACGAACGAGGATCGATTCTGATCCGATTTTGTCGCGATTTAGTGCACGGCGACGCCGGCGCGGGGCAAGATGGAGCCGCGATGGCGGATCACGGCGCCAGCAAGGCGATGGGCGCTGGCGGCGGCATTCGCGGGGGATTCTCCGGCAAGCCGGGCGGCAAGGTAACCGGCGTTGAAGCCATCGCCCGCCGCCATGGGATCGACCGGATCGACGATTTCGGGCACCGGCACCGCCTCGCGCCCCGTTGCCACGGCGATGAGCGCGTTGCCTGGCCCGTTCTTGACGGCGATCTCGCCGATGCCAAAAGCCTGCAACCGGTCAACGGTCGCCTCCGGACTGGGGTCGCCCCACAGTACGGCCTCGTCGTCGAAGGCCGGCAGCGCAATATCGGTGCGCTTGAGCGCCTCGATGCAGACGGCACGCGCGCGCCCGAGGTCGCCATTCCAACCGTGCGGCCGGAAATTGCCGTCGAAAGCAACCATGCAGCCGTTGCGGCGCGCAAGCTCAAGGACAGCGAGAACACGGCCGATCCCGGTGTTGGAATAAAGCGATAGCGTGATGCCAGAAAGAAAGACGAGGCGCGCGCCTAGCAGCGCCTCGGCCACCTGTCCCCAGTCGGGGAGTTCAAACAGTTCGCGTGCCGGCGAACCGTCGCGCCAAAAATGCGTTCGCTTGGCGCCTTGCGCGCCCGCGTCGAGAAGGCACAGGCCCGGCAACCGGCCCGGTACGCGCAATAGGTAGGTGCAATCGATGCCTTCGGCGGCGGCCATGGCAAAAACCGTATCGGAATAGCGGTCATCGCCGACGGCGCTGGCAAAGGCCACGTCGTTTCCGGCGCGCGCGAGATAGACGGCAGTGTTGAACGTATCGCCGCCGCAGCCGAGCGCGAAACGGCCATCGCCGCCGCGCGCCAGCTCGATGACGACTTCGCCGATGCACATGACACGCTGCCTGGGCTTTTTCACGATCGTCACCTCTAGCGGGGTTGCCGGCCCGCGTACGAAGGCGCGCGAGCATGACCGTTCATCTGGCGCAATGCAAACGTGCAAATGGGCAATTCGGGGCGAATTGGACGCCTGATCGTATCGCCATCGACGATGCGGCGCCGGTCGTCGGGACCGGCGCCGGCGTTGCGCGACCGGCAGATGTGAATTTTCGCCCATGGTCTGTTGCTGGGGACCAAGGTATGCCGGCGCATAGCACGCGGAGGGCAGGCGGTGCAGGCTGGGCGGGACTGGGCGCGCAAGCCGCGCGGAACAATCGTCGCCGGGGTCGCCAGCGGGACCGGCGCGGCGCTGTTCTGGGCCATTGGTTTTGTCGCCGCGCGGCATGGCATCGACGCGGGCTTTTCCCCGGCCGATCTTGCGCTGCATCGGTTCGTGTGGCCCGGTTTGGCGTTTTTGCCGCTGCTGCTTTTGCGTGCAACACCCGAATTCGGCGCCATCGGCTGGGGTCGCGCCTTGGCGCTGACCTGCTGCGGCGGCCCTCCGCTCGCACTCATCAGCTATTACGGCTTTCTGCTGGTGCCGCTCGGCCATGCCGGCGTCATTCAGCCGTCCTGCGCCGCGCTTGGCGGGCTTGCCATGGCGACGCTTGTGCTGGGCGAGCGACTGCCGCGGCGTCGGCTATTTGGCGCCTTAGCCATCGTCGGCGGCCTTGTTATTATTGGCGGCGAGAGCCTCTCAAGCTTTGGGTCGCACGGCCTGCTCGGCGATTTCGCTTTCATGCTTGCGGGCTTCCTGTTTTCCATTTTCGGCATCCTACTGCGACAGTGGCGCATCGGGCCGATCGCGGCGACATTTGCCGTCAGCGCGCTGGCGCTGGGGTTCGTTCCTTTGCATGCGGCATTCTTCGGGTTCGGCCATATTGTTGCTCTCGGCCTGTGGGAGAACATGGCGCAGGCATTGGCGCAGGGCGTGTTGGCTGGCGCCGGCGCCATCTATCTATTCGCCCGCGCGGTGATGCTTCTTGGCGCCGGTCGCGCGGCGGTTTTTCCTTCACTGGTGCCTGGATTCACGCTGCTGATCGGGTTTATCGTGCTTGGCGAGGTTCCAAGCTTGACCCAGCTCGCCGGGCTGGTCGTCGTCATGGCCGGGTTTCGTCTCACCCAGCGAGTATAAGCCGCTTGCGGCATCAAGCAGGCGTGATTGGCCAGGCGTGGCGTCGGCGTGAAATGCTGCGTCGCTTGCGCAAGAGGAGATTGCCATGCGGGCTTTGTTGGCCGTTTTTGTGACGTTGTTCGTGATTCTGCCGGCGGCTGCCGGCACGCTCGCCCCGCGCGAGGGATGGGTCGTGATCGACACCAAACTCGGCTTCGCGGCGCTTGTCGACAAGCTCGAAAAGGCGGTGAGCGCGAACAAGATGGCGGCGGTGACGACGGCGAGCGCCTCGGCCGGCGCCAAGGCGCAGGGTTTCACGATTCCCGGCAACCGCGTCGTCGGCGTTTTCCGCAACGACTTCGCGCGCCGCATGCTCACGGCGAGCGTCGCGTCGGGTATCGAGGCGCCGATCCGATTCTATCTCACGGAAAATCCCGACAACACCGCGACGCTGTCCTACCGCAAGCCCTCGAGCGTTTTCGCGCCCTACATGACGGAAGGCGGCGCCGAGCTCAAGACGCTTGCCGGCGAACTCGATGGCATATTCGCCAAGATCGCCGAAGACGCCACAAAGGACAAATAGCGTAAGTTGCACGGCGCCGCGCCGCTTATGCCTCCGGCCCGGCATATTTGCCGGCGCTATGTGGAAACAGCGATTTGACGATCTTGAAGCGCGAGACGTCCGCCGTGGCGTCCATGTGCAGGAATATGGCTGCGTCGCGGAACAGTTTCTCGATACCGAAATCGAGCATGACGCCGTTGCCGCCATGCAACTCCAACGCGTGCTGGGCGACCTTCATCATCTCTTCGGACGCGTAGACTTTGGCCATGTTGCACAGCACGTCGGCGTCGGTCGCGCCGTCGTCGACCGCCTGCGCCGCGCGATCGCGCAGCGCGCGTACGGCCTCGATGCGGGTCGCCATATCTGCCAGGCGCAGCGCCACCGCCTGATGCTTGATGAGGATGCGCCCGCCCTGCACGTAGTTCTGAACGTATTCGGCGGTGGCTTCGAACGCACGCACGCCAACGCCAAGGTTTTTCGATGCCTGGATGATCTTGCCGGGCTGGAAGTAGATGCCGGCCTTGCCAAGTGCCTCGTTCTCGACCAGGAGATGGTCTTGCGGGACCACCATGTCCTCGAACACCAGCTCGCCATTGTTCATGAAGCGGCAGCCCAACGTCTCGTTGCAGCGCGCGACTGTCAGCCCAGGCGTTTCGCGCGGCACCAGGAACGACGATGTCCCCTGCATCATGCCGACCTTGGGATCGGTGTTGGCGTAGACCACATAGAGGCCGGCGTCGTAGCCATTGGAGATAAACTGCTTGCGCCCATTGATCACCCAGCCGCCGTCGCGGCGCACGGCGCGGGTCTGCATGGCCGCTTCGGGCACGTTATAGGGCAGCCAGCGGTCGGACGCGCCGCGCGGTTCGGTGAGGCAATGCGCGAGCAGGAATTGCGGGTCCTTGACCAGGCGGGTAAACCACTTTTCCTGCAGGTGACGTGGGGCGAGATTGCGCAGCAGGACCGAAACTTTCCAGTTCTGCACCAGCTTGTCGGAAAGCCCCGAATCGCCGCGCGCAATTTCCTCGGAGATGAGCGCGAAGGTGCGCACCTCGCTTGCCTTGTCGAGTTCGACGCCGCCGAACTCGTCTGGCACGCCGAGCGTGCGGATACCGATGCGGTCGGCGCCCTCGAGTATTTCGCGCGGCAGGCGGTCGTCGGGAGTCATGCTCCATTCGCGTTGCCAATCCTTGCGGATGAACGGAATGACGACGTCGTCGACGAAGGCGCGGCAACTCTCGCGCATCAAGGTCTGCTCTTCGGAAAGAAGACGCTGAATGATGGTCATGGGATGGCGGTTCCTCAGGCTGCGCTGGTCGACGGAATGATACTTTAGCCTGGATAGGTGCGGAGCTAAATCCGGTCGACGCGCGCGGGTGCGCAAGGCGGCGAGCGTGCGACCGACCGAATGTTATATATACCTCACGCAGGCCGGCCGCGATTCTGTGCCGGCGCGGATCGCTGTCATGAATGATGTTGAGCGCTTTCTCGGACTGTTGCACGATACGGTCCGCCTCGTTGGCGCCGAGATTTCCTCGGTCTGGTTTCCGCTCCAGTTCGGCCTCATTGCGCTGGCCGCCGTCTTGGGCCTGACCGCGGCATGGATCATCCGCCGCCGGCTCGACGTGGTGGCGCTGACGATGGGATGGCCGGCGTTGGCGCGTCAGGTGGCGCATGCCGTCAATCGCCACCTCGCCGCCATCGTCTTCGTTGTCATTGCCGCGGCGATTCGGGCGGTCATGCTGCAATTGTTCTGGCCAAGCCAGAGCTACGTGGTCGGCGTCGCCGTCAGCCTTGGCAGTGCTTGGGTGGCAATCGCGGTGCTCGCCGGGCTCATCCGCAACCAGTTCTTCTACGCCGTCGTCGTCGCAACGGCTTGGACGTTGGCGGCACTGAGTATCCTCGGCCTGCTTGATCCGTTCGCCAAGCTGCTCGACGCCGTGGCGGTGACGCTGGGCGGGCTGCGCATTTCGCTTCTCCTGGTGCTGAAAACGGCGCTGTTCCTGCTGGTCACGCTATGGTTCGCGACGGCGGCCGGCGATTTTCTCGACCGGCGCGTGCGCGCGGTTTCCGACCTCACGCCGTCGATGAAGGTGCTCATTGGCAAGCTGTTGCGCATCGCGTTGGTGACGCTTGCCATCGTCATCGTGCTTAGCAGCGTCGGCATCGACCTCTCCGCGCTCGCCTTGTTCTCCGGCGCCGTCGGTGTCGGCATCGGCTTCGGCCTGCAAAAGATCGTGTCCAACCTGTTCAGCGGTATCATTCTATTGGCCGACAAGTCGATCAAGCCGGGCGATGTGATTTCCGTTGGGGAAAGTTTCGGCTGGGTCGATACGATGGGCGCGCGCTTTACCTCGGTGGTGGTGCGCGACGGACGCGAGATCCTCATTCCCAATGAAGACCTGGTGACGCAGCGCGTCATTAACTGGTCGCATTCCAACGACCAGATCCGGCTCGAAGTGCCGTTCGGCGTGAGCTATGGCAGCGATCCGCACGTGGTCAAGGCGATCGCGGTCGCCGCCGCCGCAGGTGTCAGGCGCATCCTGCGCGACCCGGCGCCGGTTTGCCATCTGACCAAGTTCGGCGATTTTTCGCTCGATTTCATACTGCGTTTCTGGATACGCGATCCGACCGAAGGCATCACCAATGTCCGCAGCGAGGTGTTGCTGGCATTGTGGGATATTTTCAAGCGCGAGGGCGTCGCCATTCCATTTCCGGTGCGCGACGTTCAGTTCAACGAGCCGATCCGCGTCGTCGTCGAGCCGCCCGGCGATTAGCGCGCCTCGTGCCGGCGCGATAGGCGCTTCGGCACGATCACGCCGCCTTGCGCGTTGTCAGGAATTCCTCCATGCGCGTCAGCGCCGTAGCGATATTCTGCGTCGAATTGGCGTAGGAGACGCGCACGTATCCTTCGCCCAAGACGCCGAAATCCGGACCGCCGATAATGGCGACGCCAGCCTCGTCGAGTAGCGCGGAGGCAAGCGCCTTGGCCGTCCAGCCGGTGCGCGTGATGTTGGGGAAGGCGTAAAAAGCTCCCTTCGGCGTCGCGCAACTTATGCCGGGCAGTCGGTTCAGTCCCTCAACGACGACACGGCGGCGGCGGTCGAACTCCGCCACCATGTGGCACGCGGCGTCCTGCGGTCCGGACAGCGCGGCAAGCCCGCCATATTGCGCAGCGGCGTTGACGCAGGAATGCAGGTTGACCGCCAGCTTGCGCGCGTAGTCGTAGAGCTTGCCCGGCCACACGGCGTAGCCAAGCCGCCAGCCGGTCATGGCGTAGGTCTTCGACCAGCCATTGAGCAGGATCAGCCGGTCGCGGATGGCGGGATAGGCGAGCAGACACACATGCGCCTCACCGTCATAGATCATGTTGTCATAGATCTCGTCCGACAAGATGGCGACGTCGGGAAAGCGTTCAAGCCCGGCGACGAGCTTTTCGACTTCGCGGCGCGGTGTCACCCCGCCGGTCGGATTGGCCGGCGAGTTAAGGATCAGGAGACGGGTGCGGGGCGTGATCAGCGCCAGCGTTTCCTCGGCCGAGAATGAAAAGGCGTTTTCCTCGCATATGGGAACCGGCACCGCGCGCGCGCCGGTAAAGTCGATCATCGAACGGTAGATCGGAAACCCAGGGTCGGGATAAAGGATTTCGGCCCCCGGCTCGCCGAACATGAGGATGCACATGAACATGGCCGGCTTGCCGCCGGGCAGGATCATCACCTCGTCGGGCGACACCGTGACCGCATGGCGCCGGTAAAGGTCCGCGGCCACGGCCTCGCGCAGCGGTGCGATGCCAACCGCCGGCGTATAGCCGTGATGGCCGTCGCGCAGCGCCTTTACCGCCGCCTCGACAACATGGTCGGGGGTGCGAAAGTCAGGTTGGCCGATGCCGAGATTGATGATGTCGCGGCCCTGCGCGGCAAGCGCATTGGCGCGGGCAAGCACGGCGAACGCATTCTCCTCGCCGATACGCTCGAAGGCGGCAATTGTCTTGAGCATTGATTGGGCCTCGTTTTGCGCGACCGGGCGCCCGATAAGGCGATCCCGGTGACGGACTAGGCGTCTTGGCAAAGCATCGACAACGACGCGGACGATTTCAAGCGCTTGTGCCCGCGTGCGGATCCCCGCCGCCCGCCGCCAATTTGGCCCGCGCGACGAGGATTGCCTTGGCGCGCGGGAACAAGGCATCCTCTCCGCGGGCGAAACGTAGATTACGGCGGCGCTCAGGCCCGCCTGGAGGATTACAGATGCGCAGGCATGGCCAGCGTGGCGGGCGCAAGCGCGCGCATGAATTGCGTTCGCGCCTGTGGTTCGATAACGCCGATAATCCCGGCATGACGGCGCTTTATCTCGAGCGCTATCTCAATTTCGGCCTCACGCGCGCGGAATTGCAGGGCGGCCGGCCGATCATCGGCATTGCGCAGACCGGTTCGGATCTCGCGCCTTGCAACCGCCATCACCTGGAACTGGCTGCGCGCGTGCGCGATGGCATCCGTTCGGCGGGCGGTATCGCGTTCGAGTTTCCCGTGCACCCGATCCAGGAGACTGGCAAACGCCCGACCGCCGCGCTCGACCGCAATCTCGCCTATCTTGGGCTGGTCGAGCTGCTCTACGGCTATCCCCTCGACGCCGTCGTGCTCACCACCGGTTGCGACAAGACGACGCCCGCCTGCCTGATGGCGGCGGCGACGGTCAATATCCCGGCCATCGTTCTGTGCGGCGGGCCGATGCTCAATGGCTGGTGGAAGGGCGAGCGCTGTGGCTCAGGCATGGCGCTGTGGCAGGCGCGCGAGGAGCGCGCCGCCGGGCGCATTGACGACGAGGAATTCATGGCCATCGCCGCGGCCTCCGCGCCGTCCATCGGCCATTGCAACACGATGGGGACGGCTTCGACCATGAACGCGCTGGCCGAGGCGCTGGGCATGGCGCTGCCCGGCTGCGCCGCCATTCCCGCGCCTTACCGTGAACGCGCGCAGATGGCCTACGATACCGGGCTGCGCGCGGTCGAAATCGCCTGGGAGGACCTCAAGCCGTCCGACATTCTCACCCGCGCCGCCTTCGAGAACGCCATCGTCGCCTGCTCGGCGATCGGCGGATCAACCAATGCGCCGATTCACATCAACGCCATCGCGCGCCATGTCGGCGTCAAGCTCACGATCGGCGATTGGGAGCGTATCGGTTACGACGTGCCGCTCTTGGTCGACATGCAGCCAGCCGGCCGTTATCTCGGCGAGGATTATTTTCGCGCCGGCGGCCTGCCGGCGGTGATGCGCGAACTACACAAGGCCGGCCGCCTGCATGGCAATGCGCTCACCGTCAACGGCCGCGTGCTGGCGCGGAACCTGCGTGGCGTCGCCACAAGCGATCCCGAAATCATCCGCCCCTACCGCAGGCCGATCATGCCGCGGGCCGGCTTCAAGGTGCTGACCGGCAACATGTTCGATTCCGCCATCATGAAAACCAGCGTGATTTCGCCACAGTTCCGCGCGCGTTACCTGTGCAATCCGCGCGACCCGGACGCGTTCGAAGGCCGCGCCGTCGTCTTTGACGGGCCGGAGGACTACCACAAGCGCATCGACGACAAGGCGCTCAAGATCGACGAGAATACCCTACTGTTCATGCGCGGCGCCGGGCCGATCGCCTATCCCGGAAGTTGCGAGGTGGTCAATATGCAGCCGCCGGCACGCCTGATCCGCCGCGGCATCACTGCGCTGCCTTGCATTGGTGACGGCCGCCAGTCCGGCACGTCGGGCTCGCCATCGATCCTCAACGCCTCGCCGGAGGCAGCCATTGGCGGCGGGCTGGCGCTCCTGCGTACCGGCGATCGCGTGCGCATCGATCTCAAACGCGGCCGCGCCGATATCCTCGTGTCGCGGGCGCAATTGGCCCGCCGTCGCGCCGCGCTCGCGCGTCAGGGCGGCTATCCCTATCCGCCAAGCCAGACGCCATGGCAGGAAATTCAGCGCGGCATGGTCGGGCAATTGGCCGACGGCATGGTATTGGCGCCGGCGGTGAAATATCAGCGCGTGGCGCAGGTCGCCGGTGCGCAGCGCGACAATCATTGACGTTGTGGGACGGGCGCGGGGCGCGGCGCCGCACGCGAGCGATTTGCGCGCCGGCGCGCGCAACATTGCCGCCGTCCATGCTTACCCCGCCATGCGCGGGCACAGGAGTTGACAGCAGGTGCGCGCGCGTCCGATGGTATTGGCCATAACATTCGATAATCGCCGAATACGGCGAGCAATGCCGGGGACGGAAACGCCAAGGAAGGACACGCAATGCAATTGCGATTGATGGCCGGTCTGATTGCCGCCGCGACCATGGCCGGCGCGGTCGGCGCCGCGCATGCGCAGGAAACGATACGGTTGCGTATCGCCTCCGGCCATCCGGCCGTGAATACCTACGTCAACCTGATGCAGAATTTCTTTGTCCCGGAAGTGACCAAGCGCGTCGCCCAGCGCACCAAGCACAAGGTTGAATTCGTCGAAGGTTACGGCGGCGCCATGGTCAAGGTCGCCGACACGCTCGAAGGCGTGCAGTCGGGGATCATCGATATCGGCGGCTATTGCTTCTGTTTCGAGCCATCGAACCTGCCATTGCATGCCTTCCAGGTGATGCTGCCATTCGGCACCATGGACGCCGTCAAGAGCGTCAAGCTGGCGCGCGCCGTGTATGCCAAGGTGCCGTATATGGCGAAAGTGTTCGAGGACAAGTTCAACCAACACCTGCTCGCGCTGATCGCCGACAACGGCTACAACCTGGGGACGACGTTCGATTGGAATTCGGTCGCCGAGATCAAGGGCAAGAAGCTTGCCGGCGCCGGCCTCAATCTCAAGTGGCTGGAATTCGCCGGTGCCGTGCCGGTGCAGGGATCGCTGGTGGAGGCCTATACCGGCCTGCAGACCGGCGTCTATCTCGGCTGGATCATGTTTCCGTCCGGCTGGATCAATTTCAAGCTCTACGAACAGGGCAAGTACTATACCGAGATCGGCTTCGGCGCGATCACCTGGCACGGCCTGACGGTGAACAAGGCGCGCTGGGCGAAGCTGCCAAAGGAGGTCAAGGACATCATCGTGGAAGTGGCCAAGGAATACGAAGACAAGACCGGCACGGTCAACGCCGAGAACTACCCAAAACAGATCGCCCAGCTCAAAAGCGTCGGCAGCGTCGTCAAGGCGGTGCCGGATTCGGTGCGCATCGATTGGGCCAACTCGCTCAAGAACTGGCCGCAGGAAAAAGCCGCTGAGCTCGACAAGGCCGGCTTGCCTGGATCGCAAGTGCTCAAACTCGCGCTCGAGGAAGCCGAAAAGCTCGGGCACAAATGGCCGGTACGCTACCAGGTAAAATAATCGTGATTTCGGTGCCTGTGCCGTGAGCGCACAATGACATGCTGCGGTTCGCCAGCGCGCATGCGCTCACACTTTTGGCGCGCATGCGCTCGCACCGTTAATGTGAACCGATCGGTGAAACGGCCACGCATAAGGCCCATCCGTCTGCGCATCGCGTCAGGCCACGCACCGGCGCTGTCCTATGTCGAGCTGATGCAGCAATATTTCGTCCCCGAAGTCACCAAGCGCGTTGCCGAGCGCACCAAGCACAAGATCGAATTCGTCGAGGGCTATGGCGGCGCCATGGTCAAGGTGTTCGATACGCTGGAGGGCGCGCAGTCGGGCATCATCGACATCGGCGGCTATTGCATCTGCTTTGAACCCTCGAACCTGCCGCTGCACGCGTTCCACGTGATGACGCCGTTCGGCACCACAAGCGCGGTCACGAGCCTCAAGGTCGCGCAGACGATCTACGACAAAGTTCCCTACATGACCAAAGTGTTCGAGGACAAGTTCAAGCAAAAGCTGCTCGCGATCATGACCGACAATGGCTACAATCTCGGCACCACGTTCGAGTGGAACGACGTGGCCGAGCTCAAGGGCAAGAAGCTCGCCGGCGCCGGTCTCAATCTCAAATGGCTGGAATTCGCCGGTGCGACGCCGGTGCAGACCAATCTGCCCGAGGTCTACACCTCGCTGCAGACCGGCGTTTATAGCGGCCTCATCCTCTTCCCCTCCGCTTGGCTCGGCTTCAAGCTCTATGAGCCGGCCAAGTACTACACCGAGATCGGTTTTGGCTCCGTCACATGGTACGTGCTCACGATCAACAGCGCGCGCTGGGGTAAGCTGCCGCAAGACGTGCGCGATATCATTCTCGAAGTGGCCAAGGAGACGTCGATAAAATCCGGCGTCATGGCCGACGAGCGCTATACGCAGCAGATCGCGGAACTCAAGAACCGCGGCGCGGTCGTGCGCGCGCTGCAGGAGAAGGTGCGCCAGGACTGGGCGACGTCGCTTGCCGGCTGGCCCGCGCAAAAGGCCAAGGAACTCGACGCCCAGGGGCTGCCCGCGACGCAGGTGCTCAATCTCGTCATCAGCGAAACCGAGAAGCTCGGCTATAAGTGGCCGGTCCGTTATAAGATCAACTAAGGCGCGATCAGCCGCGGCGTTGCGGCCGACCAAGATTGCCGGGCGTTCATGCGGCGCGGGCGTCGTGGCTTCGCTGCCGGGCGTAGGAGGTCGGAGCATGTTCGATCGGCTCAATACGCGGTTCGTCCATCTGCTGCTCGCCGGCGCGGCGCTGCTGACTTTTCTGCTCAGTTTTCTGGTCGTGGCCGACGTGCTGGGCCGCGCCATTTTTTCCAAGCCGGTCAAGGGCACGCCGGAAATGGTCTCGATGTCGATCGTGATCATCTGCTTCCTGCTTGCTGCCTATGCCGTGCAGTCGCGCAGTATGATCTCGACCGACGTGATTGTCGGCGCGTTCGGCATGCGCGGCCAGCACGCCGCGACGCTGCTTTCCGGGATTCTGGGCCTCATCTTCTTCGGACTGATCTTCTGGGGCAGCTTCGAGCCGACGCTTTACGCATGGACGAGCGGCGAATTCGAAGGCGAGGGGGCGTTGCGCGTGCCGGTATGGCCGGCGCGATTGGTCATTCTCATCGGATCGTTGCTCGCCGCCGTGACCTATTTTTCAGCCTATGAGGCACTGCGCGACTACGTGTTCGCCGTCATCCCGCTGTTCATGCTGATGGGCGATTTTCTCGCCAAATGCGGCGCGGCGAGCGATCTTTATGCGCTTGCCAACCGGCTCACGCACTGGATGCCGGCGCGGCTTGCGGTGGCGACGATCGTGTCCAATGCCTTGTTCGCCTTTGTCACCGGCGTGAGCATCGCCGCCGCGGCGGCTTTCTCGCGCATCGCCTATCCCGAAATGGTACGCTACGGCTACAAGCGCGAATTTTCGCTCGGCTGCATCGCCGGCAGCGCTTGCCTTGGCATGCTTATTCCTCCGTCGGTGCTGATGATCGTATGGGGAGTTTTGACCGAACTCTCGATCGGCAAATTGTTCCTCGCCGGCGTGCTGCCGGGCATCCTGCTGAGCGGTCTGTTCTGCCTTTATGCGATCGGCGCGGCCGTGCTCAACCCGGCGATCGCCGGCAGCGGGCGGCTCACGCCCATGGCGCGCGCGCCGGTCGGCGCGGCGCTTGCCCGGCCGGTCGCCATCGAGCTTTGCGAGGACGAACGCCCGCTCGGACCGCTGCTTGCCAGCACCAGCCTCGTCGTCGCGCTGATCATCGGCGTGCTCGGCTCCATTTGGCTTGGCCTGTGCACGCCGACGGAAGGCGCCGGGGTCGGTGCCGTGGGCGCGCTGATCCTGGCCCTGATCAAGGGCATCAACCTGCGCGAGGTCTGGCAGGTGATCCTTAACGTCGGCCGCACCGCCGGGCCGCTGCTGCTGCTGCTATTTTGCGCGCAGCTCTATTCCCGCGTTCTCTCGATGACCGGCTTCACCGACGCCGCGCAGACCTTCCTGCTCGGGACCGGCCTTGGCCCCTGGGGTATTCTCGTTCTCATGGTCGCGATCTGGGTCGTGCTCGGCTGCCTCATCGATTCGATCTCGATCATCCTGCTGACGGTTCCGATCTTCGCGCCGATCGCGACGCAATTGGGCTTTGATCCGCTGGCCTTCGCCATCATCGGCATTCTCGCCATCGAGACCGGCCTGATCACGCCGCCTTTTGGCCTATGCGTGTTCACGGTCAAGGCGGCGGTTCCCGACGACACCGTGCAGCTCGGCGAAATCTTCCGCGGCGCCATGCCGTACTGGTTCGTGCTGCTTGTGGTCGTGGCGATTGTCGCCATGTTCCCGAAAATTGCGACCTTCCTGCCCGGACTGTAGATTGTCTCTCTGCGTGATCGTGATGGCCATTTCGCAGTTGCGCGCGCACTCGGGAAAATGCGAGCCTGCCCCCGCTGCCGACGGGGGCTCCGACCATGAATGACCGCGCGGCGAATGCCGCCGATAAGCGGCGCGCCTTTCGCGCGCTGCATGCGCAAGGCTGCTTTGTCATACCCAATCCCTGGGACATCGGAACCGCGCGCTATCTGCAACATCTCGGCTTCAAGGCGCTGGCTTCGACCAGCGCCGGCTTCGCGTTCTCGCGCGGCCTGCCGGATGGCGGCGTCGCGCGCGACGCCATGCTTGCCCATGTGGCGGAAATCGTCGCGGCGAGCGACCTGCCCGTGAATGCCGATTTCGAATCCGGCTATGCACCCACGCCACAGGGCGTGGCGGAAAGCGTGCGGCTATGCGCCGAAACCGGCGTTGCCGGTCTGTCGATCGAAGACGCGACCGGCGATCGCGACAGGCCACTTTACGATATCGGCGACGCGGTCGCGCGCATCGCGGCGGCGCGCGCCGCCATCGACAGGGCTGGCGCCGACGTCATGCTCACCGGGCGGGCGGAGTGCTTTCTCGTCGGGCGTCCCGACATCGACGAGGCGTTGCGCCGGCTCAAGGCCTATGCCGGCGCGGGCGCCGATTGCCTTTATGCGCCTGGTCTGCGCAGCCGCGAGCACATCGCCGCCGTGATCGATGCGCTCGCGCCCAAGCCGGTCAACGTGCTGATGCCGGCGCCGCTCGGGCTCGTCGTCGCCGACCTTGCCGCGCTCGGCGCGCGCCGCGTCAGTGTCGGCGGCGCGCTCATGCGCGTGGCGTTTGGCGCGTTCATGCGCTCGGCCCGGCAGATCGCGCAGGAGGGTCGATTTGATACTTTCGCCGATGCCGCGCCGCATGCCGAAGTGACCGGATTTTTCCGCGATGACCTACACCGGCGTGCGTGACGGCCTATAGCTGCGAACATGCCGTGCGGCAGTTCGCAAGCCTCGTGGAGATGCGCTGCAACGATGCGGTGTGGTAGAAAGCGGTCGTGGCCCGCGGCGTCGTTGAGGAGGCTCTCCATGTTGACGGCTCGCACTCGTCCCGCCGCGCGCATGCTCGCGCGCTTGATCGTCGTCGTTGCCCTGGTTGGCGTCACGCTGCCGGCGGCCCTCGCGCAGGGCTGTACGCGGCAAGGCAACGCCGTTACCTGCGCCGATGGGCGACGCGGCGTGTTCACCGGCGATGCCATCATCTGGTCTGACGGGACGAAGTCGAGCGCGACGCCGCATCAGAGCGTGATTATCGGCAACCGGCCGTCGGTTCAGGTTGGGCCAGGCGTATTCGTTGGCCAAGGCAGGGGATCGGTGCCGCTCGACAACCCCAATTCACCCTACAAGAAGCAATGCGCCGTGCTTGACGCGGTAAGCTATTGTTATTGACCTTGGCCGGCGCGCGCGGCGCGGGATTGCCTCACGCGCTCGGGCATCGAAGGGGGGCGCATTGACGCACGTTCTCATTACCGGCGCCGCCGGCATGATCGGGCGCAAATTGACGACGCGGATTTCCGTGGACGGTGCCATTGGCAAGAGCGCGATCGACGCGCTGACCCTGGTCGATGTCGTGGCGTCGCCGGACGTGACCGGGTTCGCCGGCCGCGTGGCGTCGTCAACCGCCGACCTGGCGTCGCCGGGCGTTGCGGCGCGCCTCATCGCCGCTCGGCCGGACGTGATCTTTCACCTCGCCGGCGTCGTCTCCGCGGAAGCCGAACTCGATTTCGACAAGGGCTATGACGTCAACCTCGACGGCACGCGCGCGCTCCTCGAAGCCATTCGCGCCGTTGGCGAGGGCTATCGTCCGCGCCTCGTATTCGCCTCCTCGATCGCCGTCTTCGGCGCGCCATTCCCGCAAGCGATCGCCGATGACTTTCATTTGACGCCGCTCACCTCCTACGGCACGCAAAAGGCGATATGCGAACTTCTCATCGCCGACTATGCGCGGCGCGAATTCCTCGACGCCGTGGCGCTGCGGCTGCCCAGCATTGTCGTCCGCCCGGGGCTGCCTAACCGGGCGGCGTCGGGTTTTTTTTCCGGCATCATCCGCGAGCCGCTCGCCGGCATGGAGGCATTGCTGCCGGTGGACGAGGACGTTTTGCACTGGCATGCGAGCCCGCGCGCGGCGGTGGGCTTTCTGGTGCACGCCGCGACCCTCGAGCGCGAGGCGCTCGGCACCCGCGTCGCGTTGACCATGCCGGGCGTGTGCTGCACCGTGGGCGAGCAGATCGCGGCGCTGCGCCGGGTTGCCGGCGACGCCGTGGCCGCGCGCATCCGTCGCGCGCACGACCCGCTGGTCGAGCGCATTGTCGCCGGGTGGCCGCGACGGTTCGATCCGCGCCGCGCGCTGGCGCTTGGATTTGGCGTCGAGGCGAATTTCGACGACATTATTCGCGTTCATATCGACGATGAGCTCAATGGCGTCATCGCACGCTAACGCGTTGAGGTTGGCGTCTGCGAGTGATGCCGGCGCGGCAATGCGGTGCGCGGGGTAAGGCAAGCGGCTTGGGCCAAGAGTAGAGTGTCGCAATTTCGTCGATAGATATTCAACCCGCGGGAGTAGGAAAGTCATGCGCTCGACTAAGAAACTGCTGAACATGCTCGAAATTGACATTCCGATCGTGCAGGCGCCGATGGCCGGCGCGTCGTCGGTCGAACTCGTGGCCGCGGTGTCCAATGCCGGCGGACTTGGCTCATATGGTTGTTCGCGCCTGTCGCCGGCGGAGGTTATCGATCTCGCGGCGAATATCCGCGCGCACACCAATCGCAGCTTTAACCTCAATTTCTTCTGCCACGCGCCGGTGCTGGCTACGGCGGAGGCGCAAGCGGCGTGGCGCGCGCGATTGTCGCCCTATTACGCGGAACTGGGGATCGCGTCCGACGGCGCGCCGGCGCCGGCGCGCGCGCCGTTCGACGAGGCGATGTGCGACGCGGTCGTCGCGGCGGCGCCCAAGCTTGCGAGCTTTCATTTCGGGGTACCGGCTGAGCGGCTGTTGGCGCGCGTCAAGGGTGCAGGATGCGTCGTTGCGTCGTCGGCGACGACGGTCGCGGAGGCACGCCGCCTGGTCGATCTCGGCTGTGACATCGTGGTGGCGCAAGGGTTGGAGGCGGGCGGCCATCGCGGCATGTTTCTCGATATGGATATTGGCGCGCAGGTCGGGACTTTCGCACTGGTGCCGCAGGTGGTCGATGCCGTGAATGTTCCGGTCATTGCCGCCGGCGCGATCAGCGACGCGCGCGGCGCCGCGGCGGCCTTCGCGCTCGGAGCCGACGCGATCCAGCCGGGTACCGCCTATCTGTTATGTCCTGAGATCAAGCTCGGCGCATCGCATCGCGCGGCCTTGGCCTCGGCGCGCGAACACGTGACGATGCTTACCAACGTCTTTACCGGCCGCCCAGCGCGCGCCTTTGTCAACCGGCTGGTACGCGAGGTGGGGCCGATGAGTGACGTGGCGCCGGCGTTTCCGTTCGCGGCCAACGCCGTCGCCGTGCTTGCGCGCGCTGGCGAGACGCGCGGCAGCGGCGACTTCACGTCGATGTGGGCGGGGCAGGCGGCGGCGCTGGCGCGCGAAATGGGCGCCGGCGAACTGACGCGCGGCCTGGTCGCCGACGCCTTCGCGCGCCTTGGTAAGCTTGCCGCGGGCGCGCCCGCCGCCGGCGCGAAACGCTAGGCATGCGCCTTCCCGCGCCGCTCGTTCCCGCGACGCTCACGCGCCGCTATAAGCGCTTTCTTGCCGACGTCGTGCTCGATGACGGGCAGACGGTCACCGCGCATGTCGCCAATCCTGGTGCGATGACGGGGCTCGCGGTGCCGGGATCGAAAGTCTGGCTGTCACGCTCGGACAACCCGGCGCGCAAGCTCGCCCATTCCTGGGAATTGGTGGAGGTCGATCTCGGCGCCGGCACGGAGCTTGTCGGCGTCAACACCGGCCGTCCCAATGCCATTGTGGCACAGGCGCTTGCCGAGGCGGCCATCCCGCCCCTCGGGGGCTATGCGTCGCTGCGCCGGGAGGTAAAATACGGCGCCAATTCGCGCATCGATTTCCTGCTTGAGCATCGCGATCGTCCCGCGTGCTATGTCGAGGTCAAGAACGTACATCTCATGCGCGCGGCGGGCCTGGCGGAGTTTCCCGACGCGGTGACCGCGCGCGGCGCCAAGCACCTTGCCGAACTCGAACAGGTGGCGGCGGCGGGCCAGCGTGCGGTCATGCTTTTTCTTGTTCAGATTGGATCGGCGCAGCGTTTTTCACTCGCCCGCGATATTGACCCGACCTACGCGCGCGCTTTCGGGCGCGCGCGCGCCGCGGGAGTCGAAACGTTCGCCTGGCGCTGTACCCTCACCCTGGCTGAAATCCGCGTTGCCGCGCCCATACCGATCACGTAATAGGGCATTGAGCGCGTCCACCGCACCGATTATCTATGAGTAGGCGGTCGCAGGCCGACCATCGGAGTGCTCGAAATGACCTATGTCGATGCCGCGAGCGCGCCGGCGCGTAAAAACGGGCAGATTAAGCTGCACGGCCCGGCGGCCTTCGCGGCCATGCACAAGGCGGGGCGGGTCGCGGCGCAATGCCTGGACATGCTTGCGGGCGAAGTCCGCCCGGGCGTCACAACCGAGCGCATCGACCGCCTTGCCTGCGCGTTCGGCCGCGAGCACGGGGCGTGGCCGGCGACGCTGATGTATCGCGGCTACACCAAGTCGACCTGCACCTCGGTCAATCACGTGGTCTGCCACGGCATCCCCAACGAGAAGCCGCTGCGCGACGGCGATATCGTCAACGTCGACGTCACCTTCATCGTCGACGGCTGGCATGGCGATTCCAGCCGCACCTTCGGCGTCGGGCGCATCCCGCGGCGCGCGCAGCGCCTCATCGACGTGACCTATGAGGCGATGATGCGCGGCATCGCGTCGATCCGGCCCGGCGCCACGACCGGCGACATCGGCGCCGCCATCCAGACCTTTGTCGAGGGGCATCATATGAGTGTGGTGCGTGACTTTTGCGGCCATGGGCTTGGCCAGCTATTCCATGACGAGCCGAATATCGTGCATGTCGGACGTCCCGGCGAGGGAATCCCGCTCAAGCCGGGCATGCTGTTCACTGTCGAGCCGATGATCAATCTCGGCCGGCCACATGTGAAGGTCCTGGCCGATGGCTGGACCGCGGTGACCCGTGATCGCTCGCTGTCGGCACAGTTCGAGCATTCGGTTGGCGTTACCGACGCCGGGGTCGAGATATTCACGCTGTCGCCCGGCGGGATCGACAAGCCGGCGACGAGTGCCGACTGACAGGAAATGCCGCGCGGGCGATTGCAAATCGCCGGAATACCGTCATCCTAACGTGCCAGCGCAAAATCCGTTAGCGGCGGGAGTTTCGGCCGGAAGTTCGAAGTGCCTCCGATGTCGCCAATCGACGATCCTGATCCGCCCATCGGCCTGTCCGACGCGACGCCGCACTACTTCGGTCATCGCGAACGCCTGCGCGAGCGCTTCCGCGAGGCGGGCAGCGATGCGGTCACCGACTATGAATTGCTCGAACTGGTGCTCTTTCGCGCCTTGCCCCGGCGCGACGTCAAGCCGCTGGCCAAGGCGCTGATCGCCAAGTTCGGGTCGTTCGCGGAGGTCATATCGGCGCCGCCAGCGCGGCTGGCCGAGGTTACCGGCCTCGGCGAGGCGGCGATCACCGAGTTCAAGATCGTGCAGGCGGCCGCGCATCGGCTGGCGCGCGGCCAGGTCAAGCGCCGCCCGGTATTGTCGTCCTGGTCAAGCGTGCTCGACTATTGCCGCGCCGCGCAGGCGTTCCTGGACAAGGAGCAGTTCCGTGTCCTCTTTCTCGATAAGCGCAACCAGCTGATCGTCGATGAGTTGCAGCAGGTCGGCACCGTCGATCACACGCCTGTCTACCCGCGCGAGGTCGTCAAGCGCGCGCTTGAACTCTCGGCCAGTGCCGTCATCCTGGTACACAACCATCCCTCCGGCGATCCGACGC
>JACQAE010000027.1 GCA_016195095.1 Pseudomonadota bacterium | reverse complement strand
GCCGCAGAACGGCCCAGCCCGCAATAGGCCGGGGCACGGCGTGTTGCCGGCATTGGGGCCACAGCCGCCCGCGGGCGCAAATTCCTGTTTACGACGGCGTGCCGCCATATGATTTCGCGCGCCGACGCGATACCCATCCGGCGCGTGGTCGGCGTCAGCGATCGTCGATGGGTTTTCTGGTCGCGGCAGCCGCTGGTCGCGCGCGGGCGTTGATCCAACAACGGTAGGCGCATGTTTGCCTCGGTTCTCATCGCCAATCGCGGCGAGATCGCGGTGCGGATCGCGCGCACGGCGCGCCGTCTCGGCATGCGCACCATCGCGGTCTATTCCGACCGTGCATCCGGGCTACGGCTTCCTCGCCGAAAACGCGCAATTCGCCGAGGCATTGGCGGACGCCGGCATCGCCTTCATCGGCCCGCCGCCGGCGGCAATCCGCGCCATGGGCCTCAAGGACCGCGCCAAGGACATGATGCTGCGCGCCGGCGTGCCGGTTGTGCCCGGATATCATGGTCCCAACCAGGACGCGGAGTTCCTGCGCGAGGCGGCGCGCGCGATCGGCTTTCCCGTGCTCATCAAGGCGGTGGCCGGCGGCGGCGGCAAGGGGCTGCGCCCCGCCCACGATGCTGATGGCTTCCTCGAGGCGCTGCAATCGGCGCGACGCGAGGCGCTTTCGGCGTTCGGCGACGAACGCGTGCTGATCGAGAAGTTCGTGTCGGCCCCACGCCATATCGAATTTCAGATCTTCGCCGACCGGTCGGGGAATATCCTGCATCTCAACGAACGCGACTGTTCCCTGCAGCGCCGCCACCAGAAGGTCATCGAGGAGGCGCCGGCCTGCGGCATGACGCCTGAGCTGCGCCATGTCATGGGCGGCGCCGCGGTCGCCGCGGCGCGGGCGGTCGGCTATGAGGGCGCCGGCACCGTCGAGTTCATCGCCGATGGCGCCGGTGGCCTGCGCCCGGACGGGTTCTGGTTCATGGAGATGAATACCCGCTTGCAAGTCGAGCATCCCGTCACCGAGGCGGTCACCGGCCTCGATCTCGTCGAATGGCAGTTCCGCGTCGCTTTTGGCGCGACGTTGGCGCTGGCGCAGCGCGACGTAACGATCGACGGTCACGCGATCGAGGCGCGCATCTACGCCGAGGATCCGCAACGCGGGTTCCTGCCCTCGGCGGGGACGCTGCTGGCGCTCGAATGGTCTCGGGGCGATGGTATTCGTGTCGATGCCGGGGTTGAGGCGGGTGATGCGATCGTGCCGCATTATGACGCGATGATCGCCAAGCTCATCGCCCATGCGCCGACCCGCGCCGCCGCCCTCGACCGGCTGGCCGAGGCGCTCGAGCGCAGCGTCGTTCTCGGGCCGCGCAACAATGTCGCGTTCCTCGCGGCGTTGTGCCGCGATGGTGAAGTGCGCGGTGGAAAGACCGATACCGGGCTGATTGCGCGCCGGCTTGACGCTTTCAATGCGCGGGCCGGTGCGCCCGACCTCGCGGCGGCGGCGGCGGGCGCCGCGCGCCTCCTCGACGGCGAAGGAAAGCCGGTTGCCGCGACGGCCGGCGCGGCGGTGATATTGCGCTCGCCTTGGGATGCGCGCGACGGGTTTCAGCTCGGCGGCGAGCGATCCTTAGCGTTGCCTATCCGCGTTGATGGCCGACCGATGATCGCCAGGGTCACGTTCGCCGCCACCGGACCATGCGTGACGGTGGACGGTATCGCCGCCGGCGCGGATGTAACCTGCGCGCGCACAAGCCAGGGCATGCATGTCGCGCGCCATGGCCGCCAGACCGTGGTTCGGCTGCAAACCTACGCGCATGCCGATGGCGACGCGGGCGATTCCAGCGGTCGCGTCGCGGCGCCGATGCATGGGCGGGTCCTCGCCGTGCTGGTCGAGCCGGGAGCCGAGGTCAAACGCGGCCAGCGCCTGGCGTTGATGGAAGCGATGAAGATGGAACATACTCTGGCCGCGCCCTATGACGGGGTCATTGCCGAGGTGATGGCCAAGGCCGGCCAGCAGGTCGCAGAAGGCGCGACGATCTTGCGCGTCGAGCCGCACGCCATTTCCGCGCGGCAATGAACGCTTGAAAGGAGAATCGCGCGATGGGTGAGGCACGCAGCCGGCGTGACGTTCTTTTGACGGCGCTTGCGGCCGGCGCGGCGGGCGCCGTGCAGGGCCGCGCGCTGGCGGCGCCGCCGCCGGCCGACGCCAAACTCACACTCCTGGGGACCAGCGGCGGGCCACGCGTCGGTAAATTGCGCGCCAACGCATGCGAGTTGATCGTCGCGCATGGAAAAACCTATGTGATCGACTGCGGATATGGCGTGACGCGCCAGCTCATCGCCGCCGATATCGATCCGGCGCAGGTCGGGTTCGTGCTCCTGAGCAATTGCCAGGGCGAGCACGTGGTCGAACTCGGACCGCTGCTTTACAATTCCTGGATGGCCAGCCGCGGGACGCCGGTGCATGTCTATGGTCCGCCGCCTTTGCGGCGGATGCTGCGCGCCTATTTCCAGTCCCTGGCCCAGGATATCGCGCTGCGCGTCGACGAGGAGGGCCGGCCCGACATCACGCAACTTGTCAAGGTTCATGAATTTGACCGTTCGGGAACCGTGCTGCAGGACGACGGGCTCAAGATCAGTGCCGTCAAGGTCCGCCATCCGCCGGTGCTCAGTTCGTTCGCCTACCGTTTCGAGACGCGCACGCGCGCGGTCGTGCTGTCCGGCGCGACCCGGTACTCGCCGGAATTGGCGGCATTCGCGCGCGGCGCCGACGTCCTGGCGCACGAAGTCATGCACGTCGCCGCGCTCGATCGCATGCTGGCGCGGGTCCGCAACGCGCCGGGCCTGCGCAAGCGACTCATGGCCGGGCATACGAACATTGCCGACGTCGGTCGCGCCGCGGCCGAGGCGGAGGTGCGCACGCTGGTGCTGACCCGCTTCATTCCCGGCGACGATCAGACGCTAACGGAGGACATGTGGATTGCCGACATCAAGAAAAGCGGGTTCAACGGGCGCGTCCTGGTCGGCCGCGACCTGATGAGCATTTGATGCCGGTGCGGCAATGACGCTACATCTCATCAAGCTGTGCGTGGGCTGCGACTCCATCAAGGAACTTGACGGTTGGATTCGCCAGCGCATGCGCGAGAAGAAGAAACGCGGCCAAAAGGCCGAGCACGTGCACACGACGCGCATGATGCCCAAGCGCGCCGAGGATCTCCTTGACGGCGGGTCGCTCTACTGGGTGATCCGTGGGCAGGTCATGTGCCGCGAGCGGCTGCGCGCCATCCGCCCCGTCGTCGACGGCGATGGCGTCGGCCGCTGTCAGTTGGTGCTCGAGCCCAGGATTGTCGCGGTCGAGCCGCGGCCGTTTCGCGCCTTCCAGGGCTGGCGCTATCTCGCCGCCTCCGACGCGCCGCGCGACCTTGATCAGGCCGCGCCCGGCGCCGTTGCGCTCACGGCGCCTTGCGCGGCCGGCGGCGCGTCCTACTATGCGCCAACCGGCGCAGGTGCCATCGGCAAGGAAAGATGACGATGATCATCGAGAATGAAAAGGACGTGACGACGGCCGTCCTGAGCGAACTGAAGCGCGCCAAGAATCCACGCCTTGTCGCGGTCATGTCGGCGTTCGTGCGCCATCTGCATGATTTCGCGCGCGAGGTGAAGCTGACCGAGGAGGAATTTCAGGCGGCGATCGGCTATATCGTGGCGCTGGGAAAGCATACCAGCGAGTCACACAACGAGGCCGTGCTGGCGTCCGGCTCGCTCGGGTTTTCGACCCTCATCTGCCTCATTAATAATGGCGACGCGGCGCATACCGACACCGACATGAACCTGCTCGGGCCGTTCTGGCGCATGCATTCGCCGCGCACGCCGGACGGCGGCTCGATCGTGCGCTCGCCGACTCCGGGGCCCGCGCTCTTCGTCACCGCGCGATTTCTTGACACCAAGGACAGGCCCGTCGCCGGCGCCGACGTCGACGTGTGGCACTCCTCGCCCGAGGGGTTCTATGAGAACCAGGACCCCGGCCAGGCGGAAATGAACTTGCGCGGCAAATTCACCACCGACGCCGATGGCGCCATTAGCTTTCGCAGCGTCAAGCCGGCCGGATATCCGATACCCGTGAGCGGTCCCGTCGGCGAACTCTTGGCGGTGCAGGGCCGTCACAATATGCGTCCGGCGCATCTGCACTTCCTGGCGGCAATGCCCGGGTTCAAGACGCTGATTTCGCAAATCTATGCGCCCGACGACCCTAACATCGAGACGGATGTTCAGTTCGGCGTCACGCGCCATCTCATCGGCAATTACGTGCGCCACGATCACGGACCCGCGCCGGCGCTGGATGTCCAAGGCGCGTGGTATTCGCTCGATCACAGCTTTGTCATGCAGGCGGGAACGTCGAAGCTGCCGCGGCCGCCCATTACCAGCAAGGCCAAGGGCGAGCGGCCGACGCTACCGGTGCTTGAGCGCGCTTAGAGCGCTTCCCGTTTCAATTGAATCGGCAAGCGCTCTATTTTCTTTGACTTTGTCGCATTTTCCGCGGCGAACCGGTCCCGACTTTTCGAGATCAAGTTTCTCGCTTGAGCATGATCTTTGTCCCAAAAAGCGGTTCCCTCTTTTCGGGATCATGACTTTCGCTTGAGCATGATCTTTTCGCAAAAACGGTTCCCACTTTTGGGGATCATGCTCTAAAGGCCAATATTATCGACGAGCCGCGTGCGCCCGATGCGCGCGGCGACCAGGAGGCGGACCGGTCCGTCGGCCGCGCGGCGCAATGGCGCTAGCGTGCGCGCATGTCGGGCCTCGAGGTAATCGAGCCTGAACCCGGCCGCCGTGATCGCGCGCCGGCCTTGCGCAAGCACGGCGCCGATCGGCCGGCCTTGACCGATCTGCGCCGCGCACCAGCGCAGTGTGCGGTACAGCGTTGGCGCGGCGGCGCGTTCACCGACATCGAGATAGGCGTTGCGCGACGACAAGGCGAGACCATCGCGTTCGCGCGTGGTCTTGCCCGCGACGATGCCAACCTTAAGGTCGAGGTCGCGCGCAAGCGCGGTCACGACTAGGAGCTGCTGGTAGTCCTTTTCGCCGAATATGGCGACGTCCGGCCGGCATTGCGCGAATAGCTTGGTCACGACCGTTGCCACGCCGGAGAAGAAATGCGGCCGGAAGGCATCCTCGAGGCCAGCCAGGGCCGCGCCCAGCGGCGCCACGCGGGTGGCGAACCCCGACGGATACATGATGGCGGCGGTGGGTACCCAAATGAGGTCGACGCCAAGCGCGCGCATCGCGCGCAGGTCGGCCGCGAAGGTACGCGGATAGGCTACCAGATCCTCGTTAGGCGCGAATTGCGTTGGATTAACGAAGATCGAGACCACGAC
>JACQAE010000026.1 GCA_016195095.1 Pseudomonadota bacterium | reverse complement strand
CCGCGGGCGGCGTCGGCTTGCGCACCGCCAATGAAAGGACGACCGTCGATGACGAACGGCACCGTTAAGTTCTATAATGGCCAGAAGGGATACGGTTTCATTCAGCCCGACGATGGCAGCAAGGATGTCTTCGTGCACGCGACCGCGCTTGAGCGCGCGGGTATTCCGGGGCTTCGCGAGGGGCAGAAGGTGTCATTCGATACCCAGACTGATCCGCGCTCCGGCAAGATTGCGGTTGGTCGCATCACGCTCGCCTGATCGGTGGCGGCGGGCGGGAGTTTGCCGCTACTTGCGTGGTGCATGCCTCGTCTCGCGAACGCAAACGGGCGCGCGAATGTCCGGCTGCTGTGAATATCGCCGGGGGCTACCCATGCCGCTGGTGCGCGCTGCCGGCGCATGATCGTTGCTTGGCGAAGAGCGCGGTGAAGCGGGCGCGGCTGGCCGGGATCATGCTCGGTTGCCCCGCGTTTTTGCGGACGACAGGAGGACTGCTTGGCCAAGGAAGAACTGATCGAATTCGAGGGTGTCGTCATCGAAATATTGCCGGACACCCGCTTTCGCGTCCAGCTCGACAATGGGCACGCCATCGTCGCCTATACCGCCGGCCGTATGAAGAAAAATCGCATCAAAACGCTCGCCGGCGATCGCGTCACGGTGGAAATGTCACCTTATGACCTTGAAAAGGGACGCGTCATTTTCCGCCACAAGGACGAACGTGCCGCCACGAATCCACGTGCACCCCAGCGGGCGCAGTTTCGCCGCCGGTAATGCGACACCGGTCGGTCGGCAATGCAAAGAGGCGTAGGTTATGCGCATTTACATATTCAAGTCGCAGGAACAGCGAACCTTGCGCGCATTCGCGGCCGATCCGGCGGGCGAAAAGTTGCCGTCGCAGTTCCGCCCCTGGCAGGCGATCGGCGTCGTGGCGCCCAATCGCGCGCCGCCGCACGGCCTGTCGCGCACGTCGATCGAGAAAGCCATCGCAGATCATGGATATCAGCTTTGGCGCATGCGCGCGGAGCCGAAACCGAGCTAAGCTAAACCGTGGTCGCGAATAGCTACAAGCTTTTCACCACCACGGCCTAGGCCGCGGCGGCCCTGCCCCTGGGCAACACCTCTGCGCTATAGTCGTCCATCAATTGCTTGGTGATGCCGCCCGGGTTGAATTGCCACTGGCCGATCTGCGAAACCGCAGTAACTTCAGCGGCGGTGCCGGTGATGAAGCATTCCGAAAAATTCGATAATTCTTCCGGCATGATGCGGCGTTCGATGACTTCAATTCCGCGCCGCTTCGCGAGTTCAATCACACTGCGCCGCGTGATCCCATCGAGAAAGCAATCGGCGATTGGCGTGTGGATCTTTGCGTCGCGAACAAACAACATGTTTGCGCCGGTGCATTCGGCAACGCGCCCCTGCCAGTCGAGCATCATCGCATCGGCATAGCCGCGACGTTCAGCACGGTGCTTGGAGATCGTGCAGATCATATAGAGTCCGGCCGCCTTGGCGAAGCATGGCGCAGTCCTGGGGTCGGGGCGCCGATACTCGGCGAGATCAAGGCGAATTCCCTTGAGCCGCTGCGCCGGATCGAAATAGCTTGGCCATTCCCAGGTCGCAATGGCGAGGTGAATCTTGTTGTTTTGCGCTGAAACGCCGAGTTGTTCGGAGCCGCGCCACGCAATCGGCCGCACATAGGCGTTCTTCTGTTCGTTTTTTTCGAGCACAAGCCGCTTGGCGGCGTCGATCTCGGCGACGCTCAGGGGAATCTCGAAGTCCAACACCGCAGCGGAATGTTTCAGCCGTTCGGAATGTTCGCTGCATTTGTAGATTTCGCCGTCGTAGGCGCGTTCGCCCTCGAATACCGCGCTCGCATAATGCAGCCCATGCGTGAGCACATGAATCTTGGCCTCTGGTCCGGCTATCAGTTTGCCGTCAAACCAGATCACGCCTTCCATTTGGTCAAATGGCACCGCCATGGCGCTCCTCCGCAAATCGGCCGGGCTCAGCCCTGTTTGCCAGCTACATCACTACTTTTGCCTCATGGCACAAGTCCCGATATGTTTGCATACGGGTATGAGAACTCGCTGCCCGCAAATAGGCAACTGGGTTCGAAAGTTGGGGCTGGCGCACGATTCGGTCGTGTATGCCGCCATTGCCGTAACGATCCAACTGTAACGACAAAACAAAATATGTCAATATGGCTGACCTAAATACGATTAGTTCGCAACCTCAGCCAGCGGGGCATTCGCCGCCGCCGCGCGAGCCAATTTGGGACCTGATCGAACTTTTGTTTTTCGCTTATCGCGACTTTGTCAGCGACGCAGACGACGCGCTTGCGACACTCGGCTTTGGCCGCGCGCATCATCGTGTGCTGCATTTCGTCAACCGCAATCCCGGCGTGAAGGTCGCGGACCTGCTCGAAATCCTGCGCATCACCAAGCAATCGCTCGGACGCGTTCTCAAGCCATTGGTGGATGAAGGCTATGTCGTGCAACGCGAGGGATCGACGGATCGGCGCCAGCGCTTGCTCTACATCACGCAAGCGGGCGCGGCGCTGGCAATGATGCTTGCGCGCCTGCAAACCGACCGCATTTCTGGTGCGCTGGCGCAGCTGGGACCGGATGCGCACGCAACGGCGCGCACGTTCCTCGTGGCAATGCTCGACGCGGACGGCCGCGCCGACGTACTGCGGATCGTCGAGCGGGCGCGTTCAGGCGGAGTATCTCGACCGTGAATGAGGATGCTGGAATATCCGCCGTGGCATCGCGACCTGAATGTCCTTCCGACGATGCGCCGCATTTGCTGGTCGTCGACGACGATCGCCAGGCCGACAGCCGCATCGAAGGACTTGAAATCGGCGCCGACGACTACGTCGCCAAACCGTTCGAGCCGCGCGAATTGTCGTTGCGGATTTCCAGCATCCTGCGCCGCGCGCGCAAGCCAGCGGACCCGACCGTCGACTCGGTGCGGTTCGGGCCATTTCTGTTCCATCTGGCGCGCGGTGAATTGCGCCAAGGTGACGAGGTCGTCCACCTCACCGAACGCGAGCGCGACATGCTGCGCATCCTTTCGGCGGCGCCTGGCGACGTGGTGCCACGGATGGCGCTTGCCGGCGGCGGTGCCGCGGCCGGCGAACGCGCGGTTGACGTGCAGGTCAATCGCTTGCGCCGCAAGATCGAGCGCGACCCCGCCAATCCCTTGTTCGTGCAGACCGTTCGCGGGATCGGCTATCGCCTCGTGGTGTCCGCATGACCAGCCTCGACCTTGGCCTCGCGCGCCTGCGCTCGGCCGCCTCGCGCGCGGCGGATGCCTGGGACCGGTTGGCGCAGGCGATCAAGAGCGTCATGCCGACCGGGCTTTACGCCCGATCGCTCCTGATCATCATTGCGCCCATGGTCATTCTCCAGTCGGTCGTCGCGTTCGTTTTCATGGAGCGGCATTGGAACACGGTAACGCGCAGGCTTTCGGCGGCGGTCACGCAGGACATTGCCTCGCTGATTGACGTCTATGCGTCGTTTCCACAGGATCGCGAGCGCGCGGTTTTGCGGCGTATCGCCCAGCAGCGGCTTGGCCTCGTTGTTGATTTCCTGCCGGTAACCGAACTGCCGCCGCCTGGACCCAAGCCGTTCTTCTCGTTGCTCGATCAGGCCCTCTCCGAGGAAGTGCGTAAACAGATTCAGAAGCCATTCTGGATCGATACGGTTGGACGCTCGGCAGTGGTGGAAATCCGCATCAAGCTTGACGATGCCGTGATCCGTGTATTCGCGCGGCGCAGCGCCGCTTACGCGTCGAATTCGGAAATATTCCTGTTGTGGATGGTTGGGACTTCGCTCGTCTTGCTTGGCGTCGCCATCCTATTCCTGCGCAACCAGATCCGCCCGATCCTGCGGCTTGCCGACGCCGCGGAAG
Source organism: Pseudomonadota bacterium (assembly GCA_016195095.1). Lineage (GTDB taxonomy): Bacteria > Pseudomonadota > Alphaproteobacteria > Rhizobiales > Xanthobacteraceae > JACQAE01. The sequence continues at coordinate 11,412 of JACQAE010000026.1, read as the reverse complement.
GCTTTGGCAAGGGCCGCGACGTGCCCGACTTCCGTCCGCGCGGCGCCCGCGAAGTGCGGCGCGCGGCGCAGGCTTTCATCGAGATGAAGCGGCGCGTCGAACGCACGATCGAGCAGCGCACCACGATGCTCGCCGGCGTTTCGCACGACTTGCGCACCATCCTCACGCGCTTCAAGCTGGAATTGGCGCTGCTCGGCACCAAGCCCGAGATCGAAGCGATGAAGCGCGACGTGGACGAGATGGGCCGCATGCTGGAGGCCTACCTTGCATTCGCGCGCGGCGACCTCGGCGAACAGTCCGCCGCAACGGATATGGCCGCCTTCCTGTAGGAATTCAGGGCCGACGCCGAAAGGCACGGTCATATCGCAACGGTCGCTTTCCACGGCCATCCGATCGTGACGGTGCGGCCGGCAGGCTTCAAGCGATGCCTTGGTAACCTGGTTTCCAACGCCGGGCGGTTCGCCAAATCCATTGCCATCACCGGTCACCGCGATCACCGCTGGCTGACGATCACGGTGGACGACGACGGGCCGGGAATCCCGGCAGCCATGCGCGAGGAAGTGTTCAGGCCGTTCCTGCGCCTCGATGACGCGCGCAATCAGGACGAGGTGGGGACCGGGCTTGGGCTGGCGATTGCCCGCGACATCGCGCGATCACATGGCGGCGATATCATCCTGAGCGATGGTCCGCTCAAAGGATTGCGGGCGACGGTGCGTATTCCGGTGTAATTCGCTTTCGCTGCCGCCCAACCATACGCTAGGCGGCAGCCACGCTTTCGTCGGCATCGTCACGCCGGCGTCTGCGCCTGACGCGACACGCGCAAAGCGCCAGGCCCTCGAGGTCGTCTAGCCATCCCGACCATCTTTGACCGCGCGCAAGCCCGCGATCGAGCGCCGACATTGTGCGTGCCAACCCCGGATCGTCATCGCGCGCCCAGGTATCCATAACGCGCACGAAGATCAGGGCCAGGCCCTGGGCACGGATCATGCCTCTTGGCCCATTGGCGCCGATGTCTGCGGCAGCCAGCATCCACTGTTGCGACTGAACGGCCAGCCGGTTGAGACACAACGCCAGCGGCGGATTGCGGCGCGACGAGCGCAATAGCGACACGATCGCGGCCTTGTCGGCGGCCATTGCCTCGAACCTGCGCATCAGCACGTCGAACAGCCGTTCGCGCGGCGGTTCCTCGGCCATGTCCGCGTCGCCGCCGGCAAGCACGGCGCGATCGATCGCCTTCATATGCGCGGCCACCATCGCAAGCTTGGAATCGTAGGTGGATCGCAGGTCGGCGAGCGAAACCGCGGCCTCGCGCGCGATTTCGGCAAGGCTGATGCTCTCGATTGGCTTTTCCGCCAGAAGCTTGAAGAAGACGGCAACGATCGCGTCGAGCGAATTATTGCCGCCGGAGGCGGATTCGCGCGCGCGCGGGGAGCGGGAAGGCTTGCGAGCCATGGGTGCCTCCATCGGTGATGGTTGGCCCACTCTAGTTCGGCAAACGGGCGCTTCCAAGGCCGGCCGCGAGCACCGGCGGCGACGGCGACGGCGAGCAGGCTCGCTCCCGCTTGGCCGGAACCGTTCCGGCGGCGCCACCTCCGGCGGATGGCGGCCAGGCGGGCGTTCAGCCTCCGAGTTCGCGCGAGCGCGCGGCCGCCGCCATCACGGCCTTTTCCAAGAGCGGCGCCAGCCCGCGTTCCGACATCAGCACCTCGAGCGCCGCCGCCGTCGTGCCGCCCGGCGAGGTAACATTTTGTCGCAGCGTCGTCGCGTCAAGGCTGCTTGCGGCCAGCATTGCGCCCGCGCCAGCGACCGTGGCGCACGCGAGCCGTCCCGCCAGATCGGCCGGCAGCCCCGCCGCGACCCCCGCGGCGGCAAGCGCCTCCACGAGTAGAAACACATAGGCCGGCCCGGAGCCAGAAACCGCCGTTACCGCGTCCATCAGGTCCTCGTTGGCCCATTCCACCGCGCCGACCGCGCTCAGGAGCATCTGGGCAAGATCGCGCTGGTGCGCGTTAACGTGGCGATTGGCGGTCGCAACCGTAATTCCGCGACCGATAGCCGCCGGCGTATTGGGCATCGCGCGCACGATCGCCGTCGCGGCCGGCAACAGGCGCCCGAGAAATTCAAGCGTGCGGCCAGCCATAATGGAGACGACGAGGGTCGAGGCGCTCGTGGCCGCCGCGAGTTCGGGCAGGACGTCGCGCGCAATCTGCGGCTTGACCGCGACGACGATCACCGCTGCCGCCCCGGCGCGCACGCGCGGATTGAGCGCGAGCCCGCGCGCGGCGAGCGCGCGAATTGCATCGGATGGTTCCGGCTCGATCACCGCGATATTCGACGGTTGCAGGCCGAGGGCAAGCCAGCCCTCCAGAAGCGCACCCCCCATCTTGCCAGCACCGGCCAGCATTAGGTTGCCGGTCAGTCGGTCGAACGGCGGCATCGGGTGCCCCTTCCTCGTCGACGGCATCGTCGCTGCGCCGATCAGGGTCGACCCGCCCCGAAGCGCGGCCGGCGTCAGGCCTGGCCGGCAGTTTCAAACAGCGTCGCGTCGATCGCCTCGCGGGCGCTCTTGCCAGCCCACAGCACGAACTGGAAAGCCTGATAATAGCGCTCGCAGGATTCCAACGCGGTCGCCAGCAACACATCGCATTGCGCACTCGTGACCGAACTGCCGCCGGGCAACATATGGGCGTTGCGGTACATGACGAGCCCGTCATTGACCCATAGATCGAAATGTCCAACCCATAGCTGCTCGTTGGCGCGTGCCACCAACTCGTTGACCTCCGTGCGCCGGCGCTCGGGGACTTTCAGCTCGAACGCGCAGGCCATGTGCAGCGCTTCGATATTGTCCATCCAGGTGAACGAGACCTGGTATTCGGTCCATTGGCCGGAGACCAGTAGCGTGATCTCCTCCGGCGACGTGCGTTCAAATGACCAGCCATGCTGCAAGGCTATGCGCTCCACCACGTCGAGCGGATTCGCAGCCGGCGCCGTTTCGTCGAATCCGATCAATGACATGCCGTCTCCACCTGGTAATGATGTGGGCTGCGGACGCAATCGTTCGATCAACGCGATGAACCACCACAACCCGTGGCGCCACGCACCAGCCGCGGGAGCGAATCACCTGCCAAAGTCACTATAGCTGCGTCGAATCGACGCGCCACGGGCTTCGTTACGAAGTGATTGAAGATTCGTGTGAATCGCGCAATGCCGCGACCTCCTCCATCCACAGGGCGGGCTGCGACATGTTGACTCGGGATCGACGCCAAGCGGCGCCGCGCCGGCGCGATTAGTCGAATAGGCTCGATACCGATTCTTCGGATGCCGTGCGCCCAATCGCTTCCGCGATGAGGCTGGCGATGGACAGGACGCGGACATTGCGTGCAACGCGCACCGCCTCCGACGACTGGATGGAGTCGGTAATGACCAGTTCCTTGAGGCGCGACGCCGTGATGCGCGCGACCGCGCCGCCGGAGAGGACGCCATGGCTGATATAGGCGTAGACGTCGGTTGCCCCCTGCTCGATCAGCGCGTCGGCGGCGTTGACCAGGGTGCCGCCGGAATCAACAATGTCGTCCACCAAGACACAGGTACGACCGGCGACATCGCCGATCACATTCATCACGTCGGATTCGCCGGCGCGCTCGCGGCGCTTGTCGATGATGGCAAGCGGGGCGTTGATGCGCTTGGCCAAGCCGCGGGCACGGACCACGCCGCCGACATCGGGTGAGACGACCATGACGCTGGCCAAGTCGAAGCGCTCGCGAATGTCACGCACCATGACCGGTGACGCGTAGAGGTTGTCGGTGGGAATATCGAAAAATCCCTGAATTTGGCCGGCATGCAGATCGACCGTCATGACCCGGTCGGCCCCGGCATGGGTGATCAGGTTGGCCACGAGCTTGGCCGAAATCGGCGTGCGCGGACCGGGTTTGCGATCCTGCCGCGCATAGCCGAAATAAGGCACGACCGCCGTGATGCGGCGCGCCGACGCCCGTCGCAGGGCGTCGATGATAATGAGCAATTCCATCAAGTGATCGTTGGCGGGAAACGATGTCGATTGAACAACGAAAACGTCGGTTCCGCGCACGTTATCGAGGATTTCGACGAATATTTCCATGTCCGCGAAGCGGCGCACGACGGCCCGCGTCAGCGGCGTCGTCAGGTAGGCGGCAATCGCCTCGGCAAGGCGCGGATTGGAATTGCCGGCGACGAGCTTGATCGCGCCGTTGCGGGCCGCCATCCCCAGTCTCCTTTCGCGTGACGCCGCAAGCGCCCATCGGGCCGCAGCGTGGCCGTGATATCAAGGACGCCATGCCCATTGCAATACGCGCGGGCACCTTGTCCTGCCGCTTTTTGCGCTGACCACCGACACAGGTCAGCGCCGCGCCGCCAAGCCGCCTCCGGTGGCGATTGCAGCGACCGCGGTCCCGCGCCGTGGTGCGCTGGGTTGGTCTGGGGGGCGCGCGGACGTAGCGAGGAAGGCCGTCAGGTCCTGCATCGTTGCCCGAGCGATATGGGCAATGACCGGGTCATTCGCCGCACCCCAGGCGTCGCGTCCCGCGGGCCCGCCGGATTCTTTGCCCGAAAGCCTCGTGGCGCGGGTGAAGTCGGTGGCGTAGACGTCCCAGACCCACACGAAGGTCGCGCGTCCCTTTTCGACATTAGCGGCCACATAGCCGCGCACTCGGAACTGAGCCGTTCCCTCGCGCGATACAACCGCAAGTCGGCGAAGGCCTGCCTCGCTTTCGAGGCTGCGCACCAGCTTCTCGAAAACGCCGGCGGGCGGACCGTCGATTGATTCGAACGCCACAGTCGGGCCGCCGTCAAAGTTGCCGAGTCCATCCGCATATCGGGTCGTCGCGCAAGCGCCGAGGATTGCGCAAAGGACAATTGCCACCGCCGGGTTGGCGGGGTTGCGATCGGCGCGCAGCTGACGTGGATGTTTGCCGCTGGCGCGAGCGGTGATCCGCCGCAAAAATGGCGACACGCTAAAGGCAGCTCTCGCGTTCTGCGACCGTAAAGCCGCGGAATCATCACAGCCGCTGCGCGCTGCCGCGCGACGGCCGACCCAACTCGGAACCATCAACGCCCCTGTGGCCGCCCGCTTCCCGTTCTCGCGTTAGCGGCGGCCGCCGACGGCAATCCGTAGCGGGAATTCGCAGCATGGTCCAGGCTCGTCCATGCGCCCCGCCGGCAGCCGGCGCCTGGGCGCATGTCCGGCGCCGTGGCGCCGGCCGTGGCCCGACATTGAAAGGGGCTTATACCTCAGCCAACAAGAGCGATGGCGTTAATGTGGCGGCCATAATCATCCTCGCCGTGACGAGTCGCGCGGCGATAGCTGAAAAAGGCGCCCTCCTGTGCGTATGTACAACGCCCAATATCATCCGCGCCCAAGACGCCGGCGCGCCCAAGCCGGGCCAGAACATAGCCGGCGAGATCGAACTGGGCGCGGCCTTGTATGGCGCCCGGCGCGAAGAAGCGCTCGTTGGCGACGTCGGCGACGCGAAAGCGTGCCCACAGATCCTCTCCAACCTCGTAGCTTGGTTGGCGGATCATTGGTCCGAGCGCCGCCGCGATACGCGCGCGCGCGGCCCCGATCGCCTCCATGGCATCGATAGTGGCCTCGATGACGCCACCCAGTGCGCCTCGCCAGCCGGCATGGGCGGCGCCAATGACACCCGCCTGCGCATCGGCCAACAAGAGCGGCCCGCAATCGGCGGTGGTCACGCCAATGGCGAGGCCCGGCGTGTGCGTCACGATGGCGTCGGCGCGCGGGCGCGCATCGGCGGGCCAGGGCGTGCGCGCGACAACGACGTCGCACGAGTGCACCTGGTAGGCGGTCAACAAGCGATCGGGCGTGACCGCGAGCGCCGCCGCCATGCGCCTGCGGTTCTCCGCGACGCGCTCCTCGCCATCGCGCGAACCGGTGCCGCCATTGAGGCTGGCATAGGGGCCGTCAGACACGCCCCCGCCACGCATGAAAAAACCATGCCGGATACTGGGCAGGGCGGCGAGCGAGGGCGCTTGCAGCATCAGGGACATCAGATCGATCCGGCCGACTCGACCTCCGCGTCGCCGACCGCCGCGGCTTTCTCGAATGCGGGCAGCATGTCGAGCGACTGGTCGGAGAATGCAAGCACCTTGAACAACCGACCCATGCCGGTTGGCGCCGTCGAGATGAGGCGCTGCCTGGCGGCCTCGACCTCTGCCGCCTTTTCGGGATTAAGGACGGCCTTGAGCGCGTCCGCGCGTGTATCAATGCCCATTCGCTGGAGAAACTCCGCCTGCCCGACTGGTCCGTGGACACGCGCACCCATTGTATCGACGTTCAGCGCAATGGCGTCGAAGTCCACATGGGCGGTCAGATCGACCTGGCCCGGCGAGGTGAAGGGATCGCTATAGGTGTGCGCGCGTACGGCCTGAAATGTATCCCCCACGGCGCTTTCGGTGTGGCCATAGTCGATGATGAGCGCCGCCCCTCCGCTGCGCACACGGCGCGACAAATCGAGAACGATATCGTTGGCGCGCCATTCAAATATCGCGCCCTCCTGCGCCTCACGAATCGTAGCCGGCAACGTCAGATCGAAACGCGGGAGAGGTTCATCGGCCACGGCGAACGCGAGGTTGCCCGCGGCGTCGATATCGACGACGCGCTGACACCAATTGCCGTCCTTCTTCACCGCCTGATTGATCGGCAGTGCGTCAAAAAACTCGTTGGCGACGATAATTGTAGGGCCCTCGGGAACCTCGACCAGGGCTTGGTGCCAGGTGATCGGCAAGTCAAGACCGCCCAGTGTCTGGCGCTGGCGGCGCTGCAGCGCCGGGCTTGTCTCGACCAGGTGAATCGATAGCGCTTGGCGGAATCCGGGCACGACCCGCGCGGCGCGCACCGCATCGAGCGTCAGCGTGCCGCGACCAGGTCCGAGTTCAACGAGCACTAGTTGCTCGGGCGATCCCATGCGCCGCCATACCGAGGCGACCCACAACCCGATCAATTCGCCAAACATCTGGCTAATTTCAGGCGAGGTTGTAAAATCCCCCGCGGTGCCGAGAGGGTCTCGGGTCATGTAATAGCCATGCTCGGGATGCGTGAGGCAGAGATTCATGAATTGGCGCACCGGCATCGGCCCGGCAATGCCGATGAGCCGCCGGATTTCGGTTTCGAGGGGAGGAACGCCGTCGACCATCACGCCGTCTGCCTAGGTGCGCGCCAAAGGGCCGTCGCCAAAAATGCAATACCGGCAAGCGCCAATGGCAGCGATAGTACCATGCCCATGGTCATGCTGCCCCAGAGGAAACCGAGCTGTGCGTCCGGCTCGCGAAACAACTCGCAAAATACGCGCGCGAATGCATAGCCGGTGGCGAACGCGCCTATGATAAGGCCAGGCCGCCTGAGCGCGCCAAAGCGAATAAGCAGGGCCAAAACCAGAAACAATAGCAGTCCCTCTGTGCTCGCCTCGTACAGCTGGCTCGGGTGGCGCGCGAGCGGCCCGCCACCAGGAAAGACCATGGCCCATGGAACGTCGGTTGGCCGGCCCCAAAGCTCACCATTGACGAAATTGGCGACGCGCCCGAGCAGCAGGCCAATCGGCGCCGCCACGCATGTCAGGTCGCCGAGCGAAAGCCAGGAAATTCCACGGACATAGGCGAATAGCACCACGGCCAGAACACAGCCGACAAAACCGCCATGAAAGGACATGCCGCCTTTCCAGACCTGCAAGATCTCCAGTGGATGCGCGGCAAAGTACGTGGGATTGTAAAACAACACATATCCCAGCCGCCCGCCGAGAATGATTCCAAGCGTCACCCATAGGATGAAATCGTCGAAATCAATCAGCGAGACCGGCGCCGGCCCGCCCCACAGGCGCTCCGTTCGGATGATCCGGCGGACGTAGAGCCACCCGAGCAGGATGCCGAGAATATAGGCGAGTGCATACCAACGTATGGCGAACGGACCGATCGAAATGAGGATCGGGTCGAAGACGGGAAATGGCAAGACGAAGATAGGCATTCCTCACCGTCCGCGGGCCCTGGATGATGCGGCGCGCGGGGGCCAAAGTGCATTGCGCGCAATCGAGATCGGAAGGCACTCAGCAATTTTTTCGCCTTCTTCGACGGCGAACAGGTTCCCAATTCGCCGGAAAACGATCTGGCGTCAAGTCATTGCGCCGGCGGACCGGCGCCCAAGGTCGACGCGGCGTGACGCCGCGTCACGGGTGAGAACCTGTCGCGACGCCGCGATCGGTTTGGATCGGCCCGCACCGCCGTCCTGAGTTGCCTCAGCGCCCGGCCATCACGCCACCGTCGACCGGCAGCACTGTTCCGGTGATCCAACTCGCCGCGTCGGAGGCAAGAAACAGCATAGCGTTGACCAGATCGCACGGCTGGCCAATGCGACCGAGCGGATGGAAGGCGTTGAAGCTCTTCAAGGTCTCTTTGACCTGCTCCGGCGCCAGAAACGTTGCGAATACCGGCGTTTCAACCACTGCCGGCGCCACAGCATTGATGCGGATCTTGTGAGCGCTGAGTTCGATGGCCAGATTCTTGACCATTTGGTGCACGCCGGCATTGGCCGCCGAATAGGCCGACGATGGCGTCGCGGCGATGGCCTGCAGCGCCCACATCGAACCCGTCTGCACGATTGCGCCGCCGCCACGGGCGATCATCGCCTTGGCCGCGGCCTGGGCCATGAAAAATTTGCCCTTGAGAATGATGTCAACGAAGTGGTCGAAATCTTCTGGCATGTGATCGAGGAAGGGCTTGGGCGCAAATACGCCGGCATTGTTGAAAAGAAGATCAACACCGCCAAAACGCGTGGTCGCCAGCGCGACCGCCTTTGACGCTGTCCGCGGATCTGCCAGGTCGCCGGCAAGCGTGGCGACGCTGGCGGCGCCGATGGCGGTGGCCGCGGCCGCCAGAACGTCACCGCGGCGGCCGACAATAACCACGCGCGCCCCTTCGCTCACGAGCTGGGTCGCCGCCATCAATCCGATGCCCGAGCCGCCGCCAGTCACGATTGCTACCTTATCCGAGAACCGCATATCTCTATTTCCATCAGTCTATCTATCGATTGGTAGTTCAATCTTTAGGCGGTTTCATTACCTGGGTCAATACCCTATCTATCGATCAGTTGAGGGCCAGTTATGAATATTCGGACCGCCATTATTGACGCCGCCGAGGCCCGCATTCGAATCGCGGGTTTTCATGGGTTCAGCTTTCGCGAGATCGCCGCGGATGTCGGCGTCAAGAGCGCGAGCGTGCACTACCACTTCCCGACTAAAGCCGACCTTGGCGCGGCAACCGCTGCGCGCTACTTGCAGCTACTTTTGGAGCAACTTGGGGACGCGATCGACGCGCGGCCTCTTGCCGTCAAACTCGACACGATAAAGGCGGTCTTTCGCAACGGGCTCGTGCGCGATGGAATGATGTGTTTATGCGGAGCGCTCGGAGCCGAGATTTCCAGCCTGCCGGCGCCGGTCGCACTGCAAACCAAGACTTTCTTCGAGGAGTGCAGAACCTGGCTCAGGCGCGCCTTCGCCACCAACGGCAATGTCGATCCCGACGCCAGCGCCGTGCAATGCCTCGCGCTCCTCGAAGGCGCGCTCTTGATTGCACGCTCATTGGACGACGTCGTCGTATTCGATCAGGCAACGCTACTTGCCAAAACACATGGCTGAGCAATTGAAGAAAAAAAACCAACCATCGCAGCGGCGATGGACGCCCGTCGCCGCCGCGAAACGGTGTTGGCGTGTTCGCCGCAATTGCCCTCGCGCGCCGCGAGTTCTCCGTTCCGGGTCCGACGTCCCCCGTGCGGCGTCGCCTCACTCGGCAAGGCAGACTTGGACTTAATCTCCATTCGTTGGCCAAAAGCCGCCAAAACGACCCAGTGCCTTATCGCTTCAAGATCTGTCGTGCGATGGCTCTAGCGCTTCGTTTGAGCAAGATCTTTTGCGAAAAGCGGTATCCACTTTTCGCGATCATGCTCTCGATCAATTTGTTTGTCCGCGTCGGTCTCATATCATCGCGACCGGGGACCGTGGGCACCGATATGTGATGGGTCAATCATGCGAACACAGGTTGCAATTGTTGGCGCGGGTCCGGCCGGATTGCTGCTCGGGCAACTATTGCACAAAAGCGGGATCGACAATGTCATTCTCGAGCGACAGACCGCCGACTATGTGCTTGGCCGCATTCGCGCGGGAATCATCGAGCAAGGCACGATGGCGCTGCTCGATACCGCTTGTGTCGGCGCACGCCTGCACCAGGAAGGACTGGCGCATGACGGCACGCAGATTTGCGTCGGCGGAACTCGCCATCGCATCGATTTCCGCGCGCTGACAGGAAAAAACGTCGTCGTCTATGGTCAGACCGAAATTACGCGCGACCTCATGGACGCACGCCGCGCCACACAGCGCACCACGATCTACGAGGCCACGGACGTCAGCGTTCACGATTGGTCGAGCGAGCGCCCTTGCGTGCGCTTTCGCCAGCATGGCAAGGAGCACGAGATTTTCTGCGACTTCGTCGCAGGGTGCGACGGCTATCACGGTGTCTGCCGCCAGAGCGTGCCGCCCGAAGCGATCCGCGAATTCGAACGGGTCTACCCATTCGGCTGGCTCGGCTTGCTGAGCGATACGCCGCCGGTCTCCGAAGAATTGATTTACATCCACCACGCGCGCGGATTTTCATTGTGTTCCATGCGCTCGACCACGCGTAGTCGCTACTATCTTCAGTGCAGCCTCGCCGAGCACGCCGAGGAATGGCCGGACGCACGGTTTTGGAGCGAGCTCAGGCTGCGCCTCGACGTTGCTGCCAATGACCGGCTGGTCACCGGCCCCTCACTGGAAAAAAGCATTGCGCCGCTGCGCAGTTTCGTCGCCGAGCCGATGCGCTTCGGCAGGCTGTTTTTGGCCGGCGATGCCGCTCATATCGTGCCGCCGACCGGCGCAAAGGGCCTTAATCTGGCGGCAAGTGATGTAAACTATTTGTGGCTGGCCTTGGTAGAATATTACCAGGACAAGTCGGTTTCTGGCCTTGACGATTATTCGGCGCGCGCGTTGGCCCGCGTCTGGAAGGCGGAGCGATTTTCGTGGTGGATGACGAACCTGCTGCATGTTTTCCCCGATTCGAGCGGGTTCGATCGCAAGGTTCAGCTTGCCGAGCTCGATTATCTCCTCAACTCGCAGGCGGCGGCGGCAGCGCTCGCCGAGAACTATGTCGGCCTGCCGTTCTGAACGGGTCGCGTGGCACTTTCCGCCATTGGGCGCCCTGCCCCGGCGGCCCTGTGTACCCGGCATTGGGGCGCCGCGCGCGCAATTCTTGCTTTCGTGGCGCAATCGGCAATAGTACTGACCACCCCGTGCCCAATCGCACCGCGAAACCTTGCTGCTGGGTGCGCCATGTTGGCTGCGC